>NZ_RRYX01000021.1:0-39067 GCF_014861375.1 Psychrobacter sp. FME5
ACGTAAGTCCAGAACTCATCAACCTCTAAGCGTTCATAGTAGCGCTTCTTAGGCGCGATCTTATAAACAGATGAGCCTATGGTGCCCAATACTTTACCGATACTGACTGAGGCTATAATAGCTATGTCTCTAACACCGCAACCTCTCACCGTCATTAGCCGTATGATGTCTTCTATTTTAGAGTGACAGCCCTTATAAGTTAAGGCATGGTCACCAATGAATTGACGTTTGCAGTCCTTGCATTGGTAGTTCTGCTTGCCATAGCTTTTTATGCCGTTTTTCTTTAAACTGGGACTGTGACAGTCGGGGCAGCTGATATCTATTTGTGTCTTCATAACCTCAAATATATCATCTTGCTTTGGCTGTCACCCTCCTTTATTTCTTCAGCATACTTTCTGACACACCACCCCTTTATACAATTAACCAAAGACATCCCCATCAATGATCGCATCACCTACCATTCAATAATGGCCAATAACGATGCTGATATCACCAAAGGTCTGGCCCAAATGCAACCCGGCGGTGCAAAAATAGATTTATCACAAGCAGTAAAAGAAGATACTAAAGATAAATCCAGCAATACGAATAACACTTCAAATCAGCCAGCCGAACCGCTGGTCGCTGCGGTGACCATTGATGAGAACATCAGCCAAGCACTGACTGAGCGTTTATCAGATGGCATCGTCCCTTATACCAGCGCTCACTTAGATGGTGCCACCTCTGAAACCATCATTAGTGGTGGTCATAGTATTCAGTCTAACCCACAAACTATCTTGACCTTGCGCCGTATCTTGCATCAGCAATTAAAGCAGTAACAATATAAAGCTGTCTAACAATACAAGTACACAGGTAATAATAAGGTAACAACTATCTATATATCGTTTAGATACAATATATTTTAAATCAATTTTTATAGGTGTAATCGTAATAAACTACCGATAAATCTCCTTCATTAATTGATAAGTATTACTACATAGCTGTTTTATTATAGACAGTGTTTATTGGTATACCAATAGGCTCGTCGTGACAATTAATAACGGCTTTTTTGAGTGCCATCGAAGCGCTATTGATACTGATTCGTGACTAATAGGTGTGTGGCAATCGTAGCGCATACCTTGCACCATGCTCAATGGAAGCGCATAATATATTGAGATTAAATCAAACCAATTGTTTTATTTAATACAAAATATTTTTAATTTATAGGGATATAAATTATTCACTTTAGCTAAACAGTTTTTGCTTATACCTACCAGATTGTGTGTCATCTCTATCATAATACTTAAGCAAAAACGGTTCAGCTATATGACATTTGCAGCTAAATAACACTTAGCCATTGCCCGTAAATTTTGTCGCCTAGTTAACATTCTTGGCTCAATGCTCAGATGTATACTTAGCATTATAGACAGCTACGGACAGTTACTTGAGCGTATCATGGAAGCTAGCGCTATTCAGCTAACAGATAAGGGTAACCGTTTATGTTCGCTACATTTATGATCAGCCAGCTTGATGCGCTGACGCTTGCGCGAATTCAATTCGCTTTTGTTATTTCATGGCATATCGTCTTTCCTGCTTTTTCTATCGGACTTGCCGCTTTTTTAACGGTGCTCGAATTTCGCTGGCTCAAGAGTGGCGAACCTATCTATGCCGAAGTGTATAAGCATTGGGTAAAAATATTCGCCGTTGTCTTCGGTATGGGAGTGGTGTCAGGCGTCGTCATGTCTTACCAATTCGGCACCAACTGGGCAGTCTTCTCCGATAGAGCCGGTAACGTCATGGGCCCATTATTAGCCTATGAAGTATTAACGGCGTTTTTCTTAGAAGCCTCATTCTTAGGTATTATGCTGTTTGGTTGGGGGCGAGTCAGCAAGCGCATGCATTTTGCCTCAACGGCGATTGTCTCCATTGGTACGCTGATTTCAGGTTTTTGGATTTTGGCTGCTAACAGCTTTATGCAAACTCCTCAGGGCTTCATGATGGGCGCTGATGGCCTACTCTATCCAACCAACTGGCTTGAGATTATCTTCAACCCATCGTTCCCTTATCGCTATGCACATATGATGACGGCGGCGTTCTTGACTACTGCCTTCGTCATCGGTGGTATCGGTGCTTACTATCTGCAATCTAAAAAGCATACTGAACATCGTAAGCATGGTCGTGTGATGCTGGGCATGGCAATGATTATGGCTATCTTTGTTGCGCCTATGCAGATATTAATTGGTGATATGCATGGTCTTAATACACTTGAGCATCAACCAGCGAAAGTCGCAGCTATGGAAGGTATGTGGGAGAATGAGCGCGGGGCGCCGCTCGTGTTATTCGCTATTCCAGATCAAAAAGCGGAAAAGAACCACTATGAAGTTAAAATCCCTTACCTATCAGGTTTAATCCTCACGCATTCATTAGATGGCGAAGTAAAAGGCCTCAAAAACTGGGTACCAGAAGATCGACCCTACGTGCCTATTGTGTTTTGGTCATTCCGAGTCATGGTTGGGATTGGCATGTTAATGTTGCTTGTAGGTCTGTTTAGTCTCTATAAGTATTTTAAAAAGCAACAATTTGATCCTGAAAGCAAATGGTTCCACAGAGCGTGGATGATGATGACGCCACTTGGTTTTGTCGCTCTATTGGCTGGTTGGTTTGTGACCGAAACCGGTCGTCAGCCATGGACAGTATATGGTGTTATTCGTACCGCCGAGAGTATGTCACCCGTTGCTGCACAGCAAGTTGCCACCACGCTGATTGGCTTTATTGTGCTGTATATCTTCGTCTTTGGTGCTGGTAGCTTTTATATCCTACGCTTGATTGCCAAGGGTCCCCAGCCTTACGAAGATCCTGCTGACGACAACTTCTATGAGCACTCCGTCACTGAAGGTCAAGGTCGTACATTAAGTGGTGATAATAATGCCAGTGACAAAGTAGAACAGGATTCGGCTGAAAGCATCGACACACCAGCGAATGATAAAGACGATGGAGGGTTACGCTAATGTTTAACTATGGTGATGTATTAGATTTACCCTTAATTTGGGGCGGCTTGATTGCCCTGTCTGTCTTTATTTATGTGCTGCTAGATGGCTTCGATTTGGGCTGTGGTATCTTGTTCCCATTTGCTGGCTCCGATAAAAACCGTAGCCGCATGATGAACTCTATTGCTCCTTTTTGGGATGGTAATGAGACATGGCTGGTGTTGGGCGGTGGTGGTTTGTTTGCTGCCTTTCCCGTTGCTTACGGCATCATTATGACTGGACTTTATTTGCCCGTCATCTTTATGTTGTTTGGCCTTATTATGCGCGGTGTGGCGTTCGAATTTCGCTTTAAAGCGTCCTCGCACCGCTATGTATGGGACTCCTTCTTCTTTATTGGTTCTGTCGTTGCTACTTTCTTCCAAGGCATTATGCTTGGGGCGCTGGTACAAGGCTTAGAGGCGAGCAATCGCTTATATACGGGTGGGCCGTTTGATTGGCTCAGCCCTTTCTCAGTGATGTGTGGCATCGCCCTTATGATTGGTTACGCGCTGCTTGGTTCGACGTGGTTAATTATCAAAACTGAGCACAAGTTACAAGTTTGGGCACGTAAAGTTTCTGGCTGGATGCTAAGCGCACTAGTGCTGGCGATGATCGCTGTTACGATTTTTATGTTCTTTTCAGATATCGATGCCCTCGAAGGCTGGTTCAGCTTCCCAGGTCTCTTCTATCTGGCACCGATGCCAATTATCGTTGTGCTATTATTTTTCTTGATGCGTAAAGACTTAAAAAGTGAACGTGAATATCGTCCATTCCTATTAACTGTCGCATTGTTTTTGATGGGCTATATTGGGGTTTGTTTCGCGATATTCCCTTATATCGTGCCGTATCAAATGACGATTTATGAGGCGGCGGCTGCAGATACTTCATTGTCATTCATGCTGATTGGTGCAGGTATTATGCTGCCGATTATTTTAAGTTATACTGCTTTTGCCTATTACACCTTTAAAGGTAAAACGGATCATGAGCACATGTATTAAGAAGAATTAATCGCCAATAGTTGCTGTCTGTAATGGCGGCAACTAAACCTAACCAGCTGATTCATACGCTAACTAGGAGCTCGATATGAAAAATCTCAGTAAAAAACAATCACAATGGGCATGGTTCATTGGTTTATACTTTGCAGGATTTTTGGTTGTATTTACCATTGCGCAACTAATTAAACTGGCCATGGGTGTTTGATAGCCAACCCTATATAGTTAAAATACTTTAAAAACGCTACGATACTGCTGGTATAGTTTTTTTGTAGCCTCTGTCTGCGTAGGCACAGCAAGCTAGAAAAAACGGTACCCGCAGTACGTGATGTATCGATTTTACTTTTCACTGACTATACATTCATAAAAAAAGCAGCGTCGATTATTATCAACGCTGCTTTTTTATTTCTAACTCTACTCTATCACTTTCTAACTCTGTCACGGATAGTCAAAATACCTTAAAAAACGCTACAGTACTGCTGGTATCGATATTACTTTTACTGATTATACGTTGGAATTTAATAGGAGTTTTACGCCCCTAAATGGTTATCAGCACCCTTGTTTTCAATAAACTCATTGACCTGCGTCAAACGCTCAAGTGTACCAACATCTACCCAGTTATCCGTTATAACCTCAGCAGTAATTTGAAACTTTATCATCGCTTGTTTAAGCAGTGGCGCTAGTGCAGCGGGCTGACCAGATACCAGCCCATCGACCAGCCTGGGTGACATAACACTGATACCAGCGAAGGTATATTTATCGGCATCTCCAATAGGCTCTTCACTAGCAAGACCATTATTAATGGCGAAATCACCACCATTATTGTGCTCTGGATTGTCTATCAATAATAGATGCGCGCGCTGATCGGCGCCCAGCGTATACTCTCGCAACTGGGCAAAATCATAAGTCGTCCAAACATCTGAGTTGACCAAAATAAACGGCTCGTCTCTTAGCTTGCCTGTCTGTAACGCCTGAAAAATCCCACCTGCGGTTTCTAACGGCTCGTCATCTTCCACTGACCAGTGCAGCTGAACGTTATATTGCGCACCATCACCCAATGTATCCATCAGCTTGTCAGCCAACCATGACGCATTGATAGTGATGTCAGTGACACCGATCGCTTGTAACGCTTTAATATGCCAAACGATAAGCGGCTGCCCAGCCACCTCTACCAATGGTTTGGGGGTTTCAAGTGTTAACGGACGCATACGCGTACCCTTGCCAGCAGCCAAAATCATGGCTTGTTTAATCGTAGACATGTGCGTTCCTTATTATTGTTGTGATTGTTATTATTGCTTCGATGAAAATTTAGCCATGCTCAAACATAAAATGGCTAAAGAAATCCATTGATAACGTATCCTAGATATATTGCTGGGCAAACTTATTTTGATACGCTGGCAATATAGTCTCTCTTAGGTATTCGTTAAACGGTGCTACCGCTTGTTGCATATGCTGGCTGCCACGCGCCTCTAACCATTCTAGCTCAAAGATCAAATCACGCATGACCTTTGGAATATCAGCCAAATAGCGGTCTTTGCCATCGCGCTTAGATAAGCGAATGAAAATCCCCAGCACTTTTAAGTGTCGCTGTACACCCATCACGTTCATATCATTTTCAAGCTGCTCTACACTATCAGCGGTGGCTACAGCGGCTTGTTTTTGTAATTGCCAAAAGTCATGAACCCATTGCGATATCTGACTCTCTGACCACTCAACATAAGCATCGCGCACTAGTGACACCAAATCATAAGTATAAGAGCCGACGACGGCATCTTGAAAGTCAATCACCCCTAGGCGCGAATAATTTTCTTGATCTTGCATGAGATTACGACTGTGGTAATCACGATGGACGATGACTTGTGGCTGCAACAAAATCTCTTTTATTAATGCGGATTTAAAATCCTCCCATAAGGTTTTATCAAGTGCAATACCGATATAAGGTATAAACCAGTCACTAAATAAATCCATCTCACGATCTAATAATGCTGTGTCATAATCTGGCAATTGATGTTGCGACCTAGCCGTCTCGACTGGGATGGTTTGTAGCGCAACCAACGTCTGCATTGCCAACTGATAATGCTCATTGGTTTGGGTAGGCGCGGCATCGACCAATAAATGGGCAAACTCTATCGTGCCAAAATCCTGCAATACCAAAAAGCCTTTTGCCACATCTTGGGCGATAAGCGCAGGCACATTGATCGCAGATGACATCAGCTTGGCGACGCTAATAAATTGACGCATGGCGTCTTGTTCGTCAGCAGAATCCATGACAATATAACGCGCTGTTTCGACTCCATCACTACCCAACAACTGGACACGATGATATTGGCGGGCGCTAGCGTCACCTGGCAAGCTGTCCAATTTAAAGTTTTGACCAGCAAATACTTGCTGCAACCAGCTCTCTAATTGCTGTAGGCGGCTATTGATATTTGTCTCGGTTGTATTAGGCTCTAAAATTATTTTATCAGTCATAAAAGGCATCGCAGGTTAAATATAAGTCGTAAACAACTAAAGTAGTGATAAGTCGGGCGAATACTTGCTAAAATAGTGGCATCTTTAGTCACAACAGCTGCTGTCATAATGAAATTAAAATAGCATTCAATATTTAGCGCTGGGCACAGTCTCAGCAATTATTTAAAAATAGCTTGTTAAAACACCGCTTAGCTATATTATAAATTTTGGTAAATAGTGTAGCTGATTTGGTTTTTTTTGACTATGATTAGTCGTCATTATATGTAAAACATCTAAACTCTTAAAATAATAGTATTTATTAGTGGGTTTTTAGTCGCTTATTCACTGTGTTATATCTATCAGTAATACGGTTAATAAATTCAGTATCGCTATCCGATAAGCTCTGCAATCATAGGTGTGCCCTTGTTATATTCTCCGCTCTACCAAAGCATCCGTTTGATTTTATTTGGTGCCATAAGCTTGTCAAGCCTAGCCGTCAATGCTGCGCTCAGCGATTCTGATGTGCAGAACTCCAAGCCACTACTCACTGATAGTGCCGATAGCTATGATAATTATGTCTCTGACACAGCAAATAATGCCAGTTTGCCAAGTAGTATCAATGATATCAGTAGTGACACCCAAGATCTCAGCCATCAAAATAGCAATTTTATAGAAGCCCCTTCTTTAGGCATCACTGAAATAAACGAAAGCGGTGATATGATCTCTGAACACCCTTCAAATACAGTTGAGAGCAATCCAGTAAATAGCAATCCGGTAAATAATGAGATACAGGGTAATGAAACAAGTATACCCGAACTTACTTTGACTGGCCGCAATCTTGATCTCAACGATGAAAGCATTCAAAATAGCTTGATGCGTTTGGCAGAGTTTTATGAGTTGACTCCAGATAGCAAGCCTTCGAAATCGGATAGTATCGATAAAACCTTGAACGCTGAAAACGATAATATTCAAAGTATTGAAACACCCACCCCAGAAACTATCCCCAAAGTAGGTAAAGACTTACAGCTACTGCCCAATACGGTAGATAGCGCACAGCGCTGTGAGGGTCAATGGGTCTACCCAAAAAGCAATCCTAACTATCAGCGTGCCGTAAATGAGGCTGGCGCTACCAATGGCCAGCCAGCAGCCAATCTAAACGGTATTCCAAACAATCAAGCACCGCTGTTTTCAGAGTCAGATTATGGTTATTACGATAATGTCGACTATGCGGAGCTGTCAGGTAATGTCATTATTGATCAGGGTACTCAGCATATAGAAGCAGAAAAGGTCGTGCTAGATTTGAGCACTGGGGTGGCTGCTGCTCAAGGTAAAGTCATGTTTACTGACCAAGCAACGGGTAAGCAAGTCCCACGCGATAACGCTTCAAACAACTCAGTAAACAGATCATTAGATAATGCTCAGACTAACCTTAGTGATAAGGCCTCACAAGGCGGCCTTATTGGGGTTGCAGACAGCTTGGCTTATAGTACTGAAACGGGACAATCAACCGCTAATGATGTGGCCTTTGCGAGTGTAGAGCTGCAAGCACATGGTTATGCCAAACGCTTAAATAGACCCAAAGACAGTCAGTATGAGCTAGATGAAGTAATGTTCAGCACCTGCCCACCGACCAATCGCAAATGGCAGTTTGATGCCAAGAGCATTGATTTAGATACCGACACGGGCCGCGGCGAAGCTTATAATACGACCTTTCGTGTCGCTGATGTACCGGTATTTTATCTACCCTATTTTAATTTCCCGATAGACAGTCGCCGCAGTAGTGGGTTTTTATTACCAAACGCTAGTGTCAGTAGCGAGAGCGGTCTTGAGATTGATGCACCCTATTACTTCAACCTAGCACCCAACTATGACGCGACCCTTAATACCCATGTTTATACTGATCGTAACCCTATGCTCTCAGGTGAATTTCGCTATCTGACCGAAGATTATGGCGAAGGTATTTTTAATGGCTCATATCTACCTAACGATAGAAAATATAACGATGAAGACCGTAGCAGCTTTTTCTACGACCATTATTGGTCATCTAGCAGCATTCCGCGCTTAAGCGGTGACGCCAAATATAGCTACGTCTCTGATGAAGACTACCTCAACGATTTTGATACCTTGGGTTTATCAGACAGCACCTTAAACTTACCACGCCGTGCGCGTGTGAATTATTACAACGATTACGTCAACGGTGAACTAAAAGTAGAGTCTTTTCAGACTCTCGATGCATTTACCAATAATGGCGAGCCTTTAAAGGATAAAGACAAGCCTTACTCACGGTTACCGCAGCTTAAACTCGATTATCGCTTGCCGTGGGCAAAGAGCTTCGACATCACTGGTGTACATGACTCTGCTTATTTTAAAAAATCCATCGACGATGGTTCTGAGAATGAAAAAAGTGGGACGCGTATCTATAACAAACTAAGCGCTGCCTATCCAATGGAAAAATCTTGGGGTTATATTAATCCCAAACTAAGCTTGCAGCATCTATACACCTCTTATGACGAAGACAGTTTAGCAGACAACCAGTTGAGTAAAGAAGACGGTAGCCAATCGGTATTTGTCCCACAAGCCAGCATTGATGCAGGGTTGAATTTTTATCAAGCGGGTTCACCATTCGGTGCGTTTGACGATACGATGGGCGGCTATCGTTTGCTTAGCCCGCGCTTAAAATATACCTATTCGCCCTATGAAAACCAAAACGACATTCCAAACTTTAACACTCGTATCGCCTCTATCAACTATGAGCAGCTGTTTTCTGACAGTTGGTTTTTAGGCCATGATCGCTTGCAAGATTTGCACTCGATTACCCCAGGTATCAATTATCGTTACATCGATGCAACGGGTGTGACACGTTTTGATGGTAGCATTGCAGAGCAATTTTACATCGATGATGGGCGTGTGACGCTTGACGATGAGCAGCCAGTATTCACCTCGTCGTCTTCGGGGATGGTTTGGGATACTAGCACGCAGCCTTATAATAACTTTTGGGTAGATATCAGCGGTGCACTGACCGATGATTATGATTTAAACTATATTACGACTGAGCTACGTTATCAGCCGTCGGATAATAGTCTATTTAACGTGGGCTTTGTTAAGCGTCAAAGCGATGAAAACACCAATCAGCTGCCATTGTCTGCTTTTACCGCCTCTGCTGTTTTTCCTATCAATAATAACTGGCGTGTATTGGCTCAAGGTCAATATGACTACAATCGTGATAAAATGCTTGATTCGTTAGTCGGTGTTGATTATGAAGACTGCTGCTTTGGTTTTGCAGTTTATGGTCGTCGTTACTATAATGACTTAAATATCAAAGACAAACCAACGCAAGCAATTATGGCTGAGATTAGATTGAACGGTCTCGGTAGTGGTAGCAGCCGCCTAACACGATTGCTCGCTGATAAAGTCTTGGGCTTTGAACCTGTTCAGACGGCATGGAAGGACTAACAACTTTTGCCAGATTAAACCGTTATTTACATAAAATTGTTTGCATAAATAGCGATAACACATTTTTTATAACCCAGTTTGCAACCCTATTATGGACAACCCAGTCCAATATTTGCCTATTAAGAGTATTGGATAAAGTTGACCGACTACCATCCGATGTGATGACATTGATGAGGAGCATCATGAGATTTTTTTCTTTACGTCAGACCAGCCGCGCTGTATTGCTATCTATGAGCGCCAGTTTAGCGTTTACATTGAGCGCTCAGGCTGCCACTGTTAAACCCGCTACAGCACAAGCGCCTCAAGCAAATGCCGCTGCTGAGCAAGGCAATGTGGATCGCTTAACGCCTGGTAATAGTACAGACGGTATTATTGCCTTAGTCAACGAAAACGCGATTTTGAAAAGTGATTTGGTTGATGCAATTACACAAACCCAAACACGCGCTCAAGCGGCTGGCGAACCCATTGCAAACTCAGAACAGCTGCAGTCTGAAGTATTAAATGCACTCATTTTGCGTGAGCTACAGCTATCGATGGTCAAACGCGTCGGTCTAAACCCTGATGAAGCAGCGATTAATCAGCGCCTTGGTCAAATCGCAGAGTCGCAAGGACTTAATAGTGTGTCAGAACTGCAGCAACGTTTAGATACAGCACAGCCTGGCAGCTATGCTACGCTACGGGCTCAATTGATCGAAGATGCTGCTATTCAAGCCTTACAACAACGCCAAATCAGAAACCGTGTGCGCATTAGCGAGCAAGATATTGATGCGTTTTTGGCATCTCCTGAAGCCAAGCGTTTAAATCAAAGTGAATACCAGACCATTCATGTTCGTGTCCCTTATATGGATGATTATAGCCGTCTATCAGAAGCGCAACGTGATGAGGCGCTGACAGTAGCAGAAGCATTGCGTACTCGCCTGCTTGCTCAAAATGTGGATGTCGCCGAGGCCGTTGCTGCCAGTCAAGGCAACTATGCTATCCCGCTACAGGGTGGCGATATGGGCTTTCATAAAGCGGCTGCCCTACCTACAGAGCTATCAAGTGAGATTACCAAGCTTGAAGTTGGCGAGGTCAGCGCACCGTTAGTGACACCTGAAGGTATTGATATCATCAAGCTCGCCGACAAAAAGTCCAGCGATACTATGCTGATACCGCAGTGGCATACTCGTCACATATTGGTTAAAGTTGATGAGCTACAGACAGACGCATTGGCTGAGCAAAAAGTCAATGATCTATATGAGCAACTACGCAGCGGCGCTGACTTCGCTGGTTTAGCGTCGACCTATTCGGATGATCCAGGCTCAGCTGGTCGCGGTGGTGATCTAGATTGGGTGAGTGAAGAAGACATGATTGGCCCATTCGAAGCCATGATGAAAAAGACGACAGTTGGTGATTACTCTGCACCCTTCAAAACCCAGTTTGGCTGGCATATCTTAAAGGTTGATGACAAGCGCCAGCAAGATGTTAGCGATCAATATCGTCGCAGTATGGCACGCCAAGCATTATATCAACGCCTAGCACCGCAAGCCAAAGAAGACTGGCTACAAGAGCTACGTGCGGGCGCTTATATCCAAGTGTTGGGTTAATTAGTTAGTAATACCAAACCCAAAAAGTACGATTAGCTGTGTCAAACTCGTTTAGTCTACAGTGCGTAGCACTTGCACTCGTTTTCCTTGCTACTCTAATTTTTGTGAATGGTATAATATAGTAAGGTAAATTTCAGTAAAGATATTTGAATAAAAAAAGGGTATATGCCAACGCATATACCCTTTTTTTATTTACGTTTATTGAGGCTCTAAAACGCTTGAAGCTTAACTGCTAATACATCAGACGACTCTCAAAATCAGCATAACAATAGAAACAAGCATGAGTGCTATAGGCAATTCTAACTAAAATCGATATGTTGGTAGCCACGTGCTACTCATATTTTTGGGTTGATATAAGACAGTATAAATCAACAATTTACACACAAAGAAAAGCCCCGAACCTAGGGCGATTGGTTCAGGGCTTCGAGACTTCATATTATTGTTATTATACTTCCATATTGACCTATCCTAAGTCATGAACAGTAACGTATAAGACAGCGGGCTGACCTGTACTTTTATTGATACTGCCTCAACACTGCATCCTTGCATATCCTTGTGTTGATGGTTGTATTATAGGGTAATCAGTTTAATGCAACTAGAGGCTAAAGACCTTATTTAACGTAAGCATATGCTTACGTCTTAATGCAAGAATTTATCTCCGTACAGATACTCCAACCTCACTGTGCCTCTACGTGCTCTTTTGAGACTTTTTCGCCTTCTTTCTTACCTTCTTCGATTTTATTATTAGTCTCTTTAATATCTTCTGCTTCCGCATTGGGGCCGTTTTGCTCTTGCTGACTGGTCTTTTCTGGTTCATATTGCAGCGTTGTCATAACAGGAAAGTGATCGGAGCCAATAGAAGGCAGACGCTTAATATCCACGACAGTGAAGCAAGTACTATGGAAAATATGATCCAATGCCCAACGTAAAAATGGATAATTCACATGAAAAGTATTGATAAAATGCCGACCAATACGAGGGTCTAATAATCCTGAAATACGCTGAAAACGACGGGTTGTCTTGGACCACGCCACATCATTGAGATCACCGGCCAGTATCGCTGTTTGATTGTTTTCTTTTATGTGTTTGCCAACCATCAGCAGTTCGGCATCACGGGTGGTTGATTTGTCCGCCTCAGTTGGGCTCGGTGGCATGGGGTGCAAACAGTACAACCAAATCACCTGACCACTTCGCAGGCGCAACTGCGTATGGATAGAAGGTATATCATCGATCATTAAGTACTTAACTTTAGGGTCTATCAACTCAAGCTTAGAATATAAGTGCATACCATATAAATTATCCAGCGGGACTTTGACAGTATAGGGATAATCAGGGTCGACTTGCTGTAGGGCTTTTTCCCATTTTTTATCACTTTCTAGCGTAATCAAAATATCAGGTTGTTTTTGCTTCACCAAGTCGACCAATTTTTGGGTTTCTTCATTCGGCGTTAGTACGTTTGAGACCATAATTTTTAACTGTTTTTCCTGTGCATCTGGCAACTCTTTTGCCTTTTGCACTTCTTTTTTCCATAATCTGGTATAAGGCAAAACCATTCTAAGCTGAAATGCCAACGTAATACTTAAGACGATAAATAAGCACCACTGCCCTAGTTGCCACTCTGACCCAAACATCACCATACCAACCCAAGCAATCACACCAAGCACCATTATTTGAATGCGTGGAAACTCAACGCCGCGCACCCACCAATTATCGAGCGGTATCCAACCCCAAATCGTCACCAATGCGATGAATCCTGCTAGCCACTGAATGCCGTAATATAATAGTGAGAGATCCATAGTCTGTATTAACCGTCTATTAAGGTGATCATGCATGTTTTAACATTTTATGTACTTTAGCATTTCACGCGATTATCGCCTACTGATGCGCTATGATTATGCACTCACTACTATAAAACATTACAATTTTGACTCATTAGTAATAACCATTACTACTCGCTACCTTCGCTCACTGCCAAATATCATTTATTTTGGCAATGGTTAAAATGTGATAAAGCTATGTGCGTTAAAAAAGCTAATATAAAGTAATGTTTATCTTTTAATTAATAACTTAAAGTTATAATAAGCACAATTAATAGTGTATAAAAAATAATGAAAAGTCGCCAAAATGCCTTGCTTTTTATGTTTTTTCACGGCATTGTTATTGGTTGGCAAGGCAACAATTTATTGTAAAAAGGATTAAGTTTCATGAGTAATTTGACAGTAGGCTTGGTAGGCTGGCGCGGCATGGTTGGGTCAGTATTGATACAACGCATGATTGAAGAAAAAGACTTCGATGGCATTACGCCCGTGTTTTTTTCGACCAGCAACGCAGGTGGTGATGCGCCAAGCTTTGACGGTATTCAGACCAGCCAATTAAAGGATGCTCATGATATTGATGCGCTAGCAGCTTGCGATGTGATTATTACCTGCCAAGGTGGTGACTATACCTCAAAAGTTCATCAACCACTACGCGATAGTGGTTGGCATGGTTACTGGATTGACGCAGCAAGTACATTGCGAATGGAAGATGACAGCATCATCACGCTTGATCCAGTCAATCGTACCGTCATTGATAGCGCCCTAGCCAACGGCAAAAAAGACTTTATTGGTGGTAACTGCACCGTGTCACTGATGTTAATGGCCATCGGCGAGCTGTTCAATAGAGGCTGGGTAGAATGGGTCAGCGCCATGACTTATCAAGCAGCTAGTGGCTCTGGCGCTAATAATATGCGTGAGTTAATCAACGGCATGGGCGTGCTGCATGATGCCGTTAAAGACGAGCTGGCTAACCCTGCAAGTGCTATTCTTGAAATCGATAAAAAAATTGCCCAAACCCAACGCTCAGACAATTTCCCTAAGCAATACTTTGGCGTACCATTGGCAGGTAGCTTAATTCCTTACATCGACTCGCAGTTAGAAAACAAACAGTCACGTGAAGAATGGAAAGGCGGCGTAGAAACTAACAAAATCCTTGGTAATAACGCCGAAAACAACATAGCTATTGATGGTATGTGCGTCCGCGTTGGCGCGATGCGCTGTCATGCACAAGGCTTGACCATCAAGCTTAAAAAAGATATTCCATTAGAGGAAATCGAAGCCGCGCTTAAAAACAGCGGCAATCAATGGTTAGATGTGGTCGAAGACGACAAGGAAGCGACCATGAATCGCTTAACGCCAGTAGCAGTAACAGGTACTTTAACAGTGGCAATAGGTCGTCTACGTAAGCTCAATATGGGTCCTGAGTACCTAGGCGCGTTTACCGTTGGTGATCAACTGTTATGGGGAGCCGCAGAGCCATTGCGCCGTATGCTGAACATCATTCGCGAGCAAAACAGCTAAATCAGTTATCTTGAAATTGAACAAAAAAAAGACAGCGATTGCTGTCTTTTTTTTGGTTATAGCAATATCATGTTAAACGGTTATATTGATGACCACGAAACATCCATGTCCAAAAAATGGCGAATAATGCTATAATTAGCACCATTTTCATAGCTTACATAGCGGTTATAATATGCAATTTGTCTTACATAAAACAGCCAGTGGCGTCACGCGTGCGCGCCGGGGTACGGTTCATCTCAATCATGGCGATGTGCAAACACCTGCATTTATGCCTGTGGGTACTTACGGTACGGTCAAAGGCATGCTACCACGTGATATCGAAGCCATTGGTGCGGATATTATTCTTGGCAATACCTTTCATCTATGGCTACGCCCAGGCACTGATGTGATTGATAAATTCGGTGGCTTGCATAAATTTATGCATTGGGACAAGCCGATTTTGACCGATTCTGGCGGTTTCCAAGTATTCAGTTTGGGTGCCATGCGTAAAATCACTGAAGAGGGCGTTAACTTCAAATCTCCTATTGATGGTGCCAAGGTTTTCTTATCACCAGAAAAATCAATGCAGATTCAGTATAGCTTAAACTCTGACATCGTCATGCAGTTCGATGAATGCACCCCTTATCCAGCGACTCATGATGAAGCCAAAAAATCTCTAGAGCTGTCATTACGTTGGGGACAGCGCTGCGTCGATGAACATAAAAGACTGGGCAGCACCAACGCCCTATTTGGTATCATTCAAGGTAGTATGTATGCCGATTTGCGCCAGCAGTCACTCGAAGGTTTGCTCAATATTGGCTTTGATGGTTATGCCATCGGCGGCCTGTCTGTTGGCGAACCAAAAGAAGAGATGATGGACGTCCTAGACTATATCGCCGATGATATGCCAGCCGACAAGCCGCGCTATTTGATGGGCGTTGGTAAGCCTGAAGACCTTGTGGAAGGCGTACGCCGCGGCGTTGATATGTTTGATTGTGTCATGCCGACTCGCAACGCGCGTAATGGTCATTACTTCGTCACCGGTGACACGGACAATGCAGGTATAGTACGCATCCGTAATAGCCAGTACCGTAACGATGAAGGCCCACTGGACCCTGAATGTGATTGCTATACTTGCCAAAACTTTAGCCGTGCTTATCTTTATCATTTAAACAAATGCAAAGAGATGCTAGGTGCGCAATTAGCGACTATTCATAATCTACGCTACTATCAGCGTTTGATGCACGGGATTAGAGACGCCATCGAACAAGACAGCTTTGATGAATTTGTGACTGAGTTTTATAATAAACGCGGACAGACGGTTCCTGAGCTGAATTTACGCTAATTACCATTTTTCTTAATACCGATTATAAAGTATAAAAAAAGGCCTAAGAGTTATCTTAGGCCTTTTTTTATTCACTACATATTGACGCTTATAGTAGATTCATTTTAAAAACGATACAGTGCTATTGGCTATAAATTTTTGCAGCCTCTGTCACGCCTGCGAACAGCAAGCAAGAAAAGATTATAGCAATAGTACATTATTATCATCGTATTCCTTTCATTTTTAACTGATTATACCAATAAGCTATTAGCCCATTAGTGTTGCAATAAATACTGCAATGATCGCTATTGGGGCGACAAACTTAGCAATGATTTGCCATACCTGCCAAGTAGTACCAGATAAATTAAGCTCCTGTTGGATACTACGTTGATCCATTCTCCAAGCAAAGAAGATAATACCTGCAAGACCAGTCAATGGTAATAAGAACTTACTGGTCACCTTATCTAACGCATCAAAGATACCATTACCCATGATGGTAAAGTCAGACCATAGGTTAAATGATAATAATGCCGCGATACCAAGGAGCCAAATAACGGTACTGGCAACGATGGTCGATACCGTACGGCTCATTGGCGTACGCTCTTCTAGGAACTCAACCGTTGGCTCAAGTAACGAGATTGATGACGTAATTGCTGCAAAAGTAATGAGTAAGAAGAACAGCGTACCAATAATGGTACCTCCCGTCATACTACCAAAGGCAATCGGTAAGCTGACGAAAATAAGACCTGGACCTGAAGAAGGGTCAAGACCATTACTAAAGATAATCGGGAAAATGGCTAAACCAGCGGCCAGTGCAATCACCGTATCTAAAATGACAACGGTACGCGCTGTTTTTAGTAGATTAACTTCACGGCCTAGATATGAGCCGTAAGCAACCATGATACCCATACCGATGGATAGTGTGAAGAAAGCATGACCTAGAGCGGCTAACATGACCTCCCCAGTTAGTTTGCTCAAATCAGGAGCGAATAGATAAGTCACTGCCTCACCAAAACCACCATTCACCACGTTATAGCCAACGATGACGAATAAAATAAGACCTAATAGTGGCATTAAAATTTTAGCAGTGGTTTCGATACCGCGAGTCACACCAACACCGACAATCAGCGCAGTGACTATCATAAACACCGTATGCCAAATCGTTAGCGTACCAGCTGAAGCCAACATAGCATCAAAGGTAGCACCAACCGCATCACCATCCTGACCAGAAAAACTACCAGCCCCTGTTTTGGTGATATAGTTAAGTGCCCAACCACCGATCACACTATAGAAGGATAGAATGAGAAAACCACCTAGAATACCTGTCGCGCCCACAATTCCCCAGCTAGGTGATTTACCTTCACTAACAGCAACGTCTGTAAAACTATTGACAGGGTTTTTTTGCCCGCGGCGACCGATTAGCCATTCAGCCACTACTACCGGAAAACCAACCAATGCAATACAAAATAAATAAGCAATAACAAAAGCAGAACCACCGCTCTCACCAACCATATAAGGAAATTTCCAAATATTTCCTAAGCCAACTGCAGACCCTACTGCTGCCAGTATGAAGCCAAAACTAGAGCTCCACTGTGCATGTTCTTGTTTATTGGTAGCCATTCTAACGTCCTCATGCTTTTCTTAATATCGCTCATAATCATCCATGATTATTATAAATAGCGATTAATAATTTTTAACTACTTCATCGACATATCAATGTGACGCGTCCAGCAATATCAAGAAAGAAAAGTTTACAATATCGTAAACGCTCAGTTTCTGCTAAGCCACCAAAAAAGTCAAGTACTGATAAATATAAAAAGCCATAACTATAAGTTATGGCTTTTTATATTTATCAGTACTCGATATGTGTTGTCTTCTTAAGAACATACACTCATATTTTTTAGCGCACCACGCCGCGCTTACTGTTTTGTAGGGAGTCAATGAGCATTTGAATTTTGGGTTCTTTATACAGCAGATCTTCTTGTAATATAATAAGTGCTTGTGTGGTGGTCATTCCAGATCTAAAAATTGTGCGGTATGCCTGACGTAACACGTCAATAGTTTCTTTTGACCAGTCCTTACGGCGCATCCCTTCGATATTAAGGCCATGAGTGGTTGCAGGATTACCAGACACCATCGTAAAGGCGGCCACATCCTTTAATATCAAGCTAGCGCCACCTATCAAACTATAATCATCAACCGTACAAAACTGGTGAATACCAGAATTACCACCGATAATGGTATGATTGCCAATAGTCACATGCCCTGCGACGCCAACATTATTGGCCAGTACATTATGATCACCAATCACACAATCATGAGCCACATGAGTATTGACCATCAGCAGATTATGGCTACCAATCTTGGTCAATCCATCATCTTGTGCCGTACCACGGTGTAAGCTACAAGCTTCGCGAATGGTATTATGGTCTCCAATCTCAAGCCACGTACGCTCACCCGCATATTTCAAATCTTGACAATCCTCACCGATACTGGAGAATTGATAAAACTGATTGTGTTTACCAATTCGCGTCAGCTTGGTGACGACCACGTGCCGATGCAAAACCGTGTGCGCGCCAATAGATACCTCATCGCCGACGATACAGTACGGACCAATAATGGCAGTATCATCAATCTGAGCGGACGGTGAGATGAGTGCCGTTGGATGGATCTGACTCATAATGTGGGCCCTTGTATCATCTGATGCGAATAAATGGTAAAACGAATTCTGCCAGTTTAGTGTTATAAGCAAAACGAAAACCAATGTTGCTTTTATATACGCCAATCTCAACTTATCGTAGGCCTTTGATTTTTATAGAATTTAAAATTTTAATTGTTTTAACTGAAATTTTAAAAACTAAGTAAACCAATACCTTAGAAAAATAAGTTGAGAGTGGGGTTTTATATATCATTATAATGCTTATCGTCAGTTTGAAAGTGACGCTTTAAACACTATAAGCTCTGAAAATTCCAGCTTTTACATATTCTGGACAGGCTTTTTATCAAAAACAGTTAGCACACTATCAGACTACTGCTCTTGACGGGCAATCATAATCTGAGCACTAGCAGCAAGTTCATCTTCGACATGTACCGTACAATCAAATTTATAAATACCACGCTTTTGCATCACGGTTTTGGCACGAATAATCAGTTGATCACCCGGAATGACTCGACGCTTAAAACGAACCTTATCAACCCCTGCAAACAGGTACAAATAGCCATCTTCTGCCGTTAACCCTGCACTGATAAACCCCAGCACGCCCGAGACCTGCGCCATCGACTCGACCATCAACACTCCTGGCATAATAGGCTGATCAGGAAAATGACCATTAAAAAATTCTTCATTAATAGTCACGTTTTTGATACCAGTAATGCATTCACCAGGCGTACAGCCGATAATCTTGTCCACTAACATAAAAGGATAGCGATGTGGCAAGTAGTGCTTTAAAGTATCGTAAGTTAATGGCAGCGTAAGACCTTGTGCGGCCAAGCTTTTAACGTCTTCATCCGTCGAAATATCTATATCAATGCTGCTCATAATATCGCTTCCTTGCTGTGTTATAAATCTTTAAAACTGGTTCTTTACTAATGACGACACACTAACCACGACCAAGCTGACGGAAGCGTACGGCTGCACGTCGCCAGTTGGCCGTTGGCATTGCAACCGTTCCAGAAGAGTACGAACCAGAATTTTTAATGGATTTGGTCACCATAGACATCCCAGACAGAGTAACATCATCAGTGATGTCAATATGACCGGTGATACCGACCGCGCCGCCAATGATACAGCGCTTACCTATGCTAGTGCTGCCAGCGATCCCCGTTTGAGCAGCGATTGCTGTGCCATCACCGATACGCACGTTATGAGCGACTTGTACTAAATTATCAATAATAACATGGTTACCAATCAGCGTATCATCAATAGCACCGCGATCAATACAGGTATGACTACCAATACGCACATGATCGCCGATGATGACGCGACCTAACTGGGCGATACGCTCCCAGCCTGTAACACTAGGATTGCTGGTGGGAGCAAAACCAAAACCTTCCGCACCCACACTCACCCCTGCATGCAGTCTCACGTGATTACCGATGATACAATCATGCCCGATGACCACTTGTGATTTGATAATACAATCATGGCCGATCTTAGTATTTGCTTCGATCACTACATGGGCATCAAGTGAGCTACGCGCGCCAATTTGCACATTATCGCCAATCACACAGAAAGCGCCGACGGTCACTTGCTCACCGATGACAGCACTATCGGCAATCACCGCACTAGGATGGATTGCATTGGCAGGTGACTCATGAGCAAACAGCTGACTGGCGCTAGCGTAGGCTAAGTAAGGGCTTGCTACGACAAGCGCTAGTGCTGTCGCTGGCACTTGGTCACGATACTCTGCGGTGACCAGTACGGCCCCTGCCCGACTGTTTGCTAAACTAGAAACATAGTGTGGATCTGCCAAAAAGCTCAACTGCTTGCTGTCAGCAGTGGTCAGACTACCCACGCTACTAAATTTTTGACGTGACTGTTCAGCGTTGATTTCAGCCTTATTAGTAATAGGCTGACGCTGCTCAATCCGAGTGATAAGTTGCTCAATCGTTATCATAGTTGCTATTAATGTTTTTGTGAATATTATTATGAATAAGGCGGTCGTCAAACTGAGGATTCAGCTTGACGACCTGTTAAAATCTAACTGCTTTTTTAATCTGGAAAAATCCCTAATTAAAAACAGTTATATAAGGTTAAAAGCCATTGTTAACTTAGAAGGTGTTACCAATCTGGAACTGAACTTTTTCAGTTTCATCGCCTTCTTTATCACCAATAGGGACGGCATAACTCAGTGAAATCGGACCAATTGGCGTATACCAAGTTACCCCAGCACCAGCACTAAAACGCATACTATTATCTTGCGTTAATAATGGCACGCCTGTATCGGTGCCATCGTTAGGATTGATAAAGTTACGATCTTCTTTATCCGTGGTATCAAATACCTGACCGCCTTCAGCGAATAATACTGGACGTACTTGGTCTGCCCAATCGCCTTTGAATGGCATTGGCAAGATTAGCTCACTACCGAAGCTAACGAGCGCATTACCACCAATTTCTTCATCTTTATAGCGCAAATCATCATTGATGGCATCATAATATGTCTGAGATTTGGGTCCTAGCGTTGACGCTTCATAACCACGTACCGAGCCATAACCACCGGCATAGAAGTTTTCATAGAACGGTAAATCATTACCATAACCGAGCTTGGTATAACCGCGTGCGACCCAATCTTTATAAATAGGATAGTAGATATTGCCGCGATAAACGAGTTTTTGATAGCTGGCATCACCCAGACCAATCGTTGCATCGACCGTATGACTCATACCTTTGCTTGGAAATACGGGACGATCTAAAGTACTGTAGTCCCAACCAAATAACAGGTTGTAGGTTTGATAGTCGTTTTTAAAGCCTGTGCGTCCAGTCGCTTCACCTTCATCATTGACAAAACTTTCAAACGACCCACCGTCATCAATAATTTGTTGAACGTTTGACACACCTAGGAAACGGCCACCGCGCACTGAGGTTTTGTCAACATTAAGACCGGCACTAACGCGTTTGGTTTCATCAACTGGATAACTATAGTTTAGCGTAGCGCCATAAGCATCCGTCACATAGTTACTAACGTTTCTATCGTCGTACTTGGTTTCACGATAATAAGCGCTAATGCCTTGCGATACACCATTTTCAGTGAAGTACGGATCGGTATAGCCCAAGCTATAAGAATCACGCGTTTCTGAACGTGATAACGCTGCTTTGACACGGTTACCCGTACCCATAAAGTTGTTTTGCGTGAGATCTAACTGGAACGTTACACCGCCACTTTGTGAGTAACCAGCGGCAATCGTTGAGCTACCAGATGGCTGTTCTTCAACCGTATAGTTTACGTCCACTTGGTCGGGCTGGTTCGGCACTGGTTTCACATCAACATTGACGCCTTTAAAGAAACCAGTTCGCATCAGGCGCGTACGTGACAGTTGTATCTTATCGCTAGATGCCAGTGCGCCTTCTAATTGACGCATTTCGCGGCGCAGTACTTCATCTTGTGTTTTGATATTACCGGTAAAATTGATACGGCGAACATAAATAGGACGTGCAGGATCGATAAAATAGTCAATCTCGACCATTTTGGTATCATCATTGATACGCGGTACTGGTCTTATCTCTGCTAAGTAATAACCTTCATTGCCATAACGACTCTTCAATGCTGCCGTGGTTTCATCTAACTTGGCTTGTGAGTACTTTTCGTTAGGCGCAAAGGTGACCAGCTCTTTTAACTCATTATCATCAAAAGTCGGCTTGCCTAAAAAATTCACTTCGCCAAACTGATAACGCTCGCCTTCGCTAAGACTGACTTCGATAAACACACTGCTCTTATCTTCGCTAATATTGAGCACCGCATTATCAACGGCAAAACGTACATAACCGTCATTTTGGTATAGTGCTTTTAGGTTTTCTAAACTGGCGGCCAGCTTTTCTTTGGCATAACGATCAGACTTAGAGAGTAGACGTGTCCATGAGGATTCTTTGACCGCAAAGACATCTTTAATTTCTTCATCACTAAAGTGTTTGTTGCCGATGATGTTGATATCAACTACCTTGGCAGGCTTACCTTCGATAAAGCGCACATCAAGCTTAACCCGATTGCCATCAAGGACGGTTTGCTCTACTTCGATATTACTGTTGTAATAGCCCTGACTGATATACTGCTGCTGTAGCTCGTTGGCTACGCCCTGTAACGTGGCTTGTTTTAGCACATCACCAACTGACAAACCAGCGTTGTCGAGCCCCTGCTCAAGCCCTTCTTTAGGGATGAGCTTATTGCCCTCAAAGTTTACTTCGGCAATGGTTGGACGTTCGACGACATCAAACCGTAGTTTACCGCCTTCGACACGACTTTGAATATCAGCAAAGTTTTCAGTCGCATACAGCGCCTTAATACTGGCCGCCAAACTACTATCATTCACCGTATCCCCTACCGAAACAGGCAGAACCGGATAGAGGCTATCGGGGGTTAGGCGTTGCAGGCCGTTGAAACCGATGTCAGTGACTACAAATTCTGCAGCCTGTACCGGCATGCTCATCATCGCTACAACTAACGGCAACCCAGCCGCGCTCATAAATAAAGGCGTACGCATAAATACTATCCGTCAATAAAAAACTGCTTAAGTTAAGTTGAAAAGCACATATTGTCTCGACCATATCGCGTAAAGTCATAAACTACGCGCGGGAAACTCAGAACACTTTATATAAAATGCATCACAAAATAAACTAAAAATTACGATTAGTACAGAGGCCATGATACAAAGTAGCCCATCTATCATGGTAATGATCAGCGCATGATGGGCGCAAAACCATTAGTATCTCGTGCCTTATCGGCCATATTATCTATTATTTACTCAAAAAAGCCGACTGATATCATTACCAATTGCTAACACCATGAAACCTGCCAGCAAGAGTAAACCGATATTTAACCCAATCATTTGCACCCCTTCTGAGAGTGGCTTACCGCGAATCAGCTCAATAAGATAATATACTATATGACCACCATCTAATACCGGAATGGGCAAAAGATTTAGTACAGCAAGGCTCAAACTAATCAACGCTGCCGTCGATAGCACCATTTGCCAACTGATATCAAAACTTTGCTTAGCAACTTTAGCAATGGTAATCGGGCCGGACAAATTGTCCAAACCAATCATGCCTGACAGCATCTTGCCCATCGAGCTGACGGTCATGACTGCCAACTGTTCGGTCTTCTCAAACGACTTGACCAGCGACTCGCCAGGACCATAAACCACCGTCGTCTTGTATTCATCCGGAATAACAATTTCAGACTGTGCCACCATAGCACCAATTTGTCCATAATCGTTACCCAAATTGTCTTTTTTACCTTGCGGCATAATCTGTAATTGCACAGATTTATCATCACGCAATACCGTAAAATCAAGCAGCGTTTCAGGGCTATCGCGGATAATACGCGTGGCACTAATCCAATCTTTGATTTCTTTGCCATTAATGGCAGTAATCCGGTCACCAACTTTTAAACCTTGACGACTGGCGGCGCCCTCAGGGGTTAAATCACCGATTATCGGTTCAATATTCGGCTGCCACGGTATCATGCCAAAACTGGTTAATGCATCTTTACCTTGTGCTGTACCTTGCATAAACTCTGTGACAGGTGCTTGGTAGGTTTTAGTCGAACTATTGGTTTGTGCGTTTGACTGCAGCGTGACACTGACATTATCTGTCTCACCCATACGCCCAGCGAGACGATAGTTGATACCTTCCCAAGTCTGTACGTCATGACCATCAATGGCAATAATTTTATCGCCAACAGGCAACTGTGCCATCGCGGCAGGGGTATCAGGCAATACTTGCCCAATATTGGTCGCTAACTGTTCTGACGGGGTCATGAACAACACCCAAAATAGCACAATCGCAATCACAAAGTTCATGATCGGGCCAGCCGCGACGATCGCTATTTTCTTGAGCGGATGCTGACGATTGAACGCCAAGTGTTGCTCATCTTTTGCGACTTCGCCTTCACGCTCATCGAGCATTTTGACATAACCACCCAGTGGTAAGGCGGAAAGTCGATAGTCAATGCCACTTTTTTTACTGGTCCAACCAAACATTTTAGGACCAAAGCCAATAGAATACGTCAGTACTTTAACGCCGCAAAGACGCGCCACAATGTAATGACCCCACTCGTGCAAAGCAATGAGCGGCCCTAAGACAAATATTGCCGCAAGCAGCGTTAATAAAAATGTCATGATTGTCTCTCAGTATTTTTCTTAACAGCTTTTATCAATGAACTGGTTCTCAATATTATTAAGAGCTATTACGCTAATTTTGCTACAAGCTTGTCAGTAAGATGGCGTGCTATTTTATCAATCGCTAGAATATCTTCTATATCAGCAGTGTCACTTAACGGTGGTAGCTGTATATCATTTAAGGCTTGCTCATTAATATCAGCAATATCAGTCAGGCGAATATGACCTTCTAAAAATGCAGAAACGGCAATCTCATTGGCTGCATTTAATACAATCGTCGCTTGCGTGCCCGCTTGCATCGCTTGCCGAGCAAGGCTTAAGCAGGCAAATTTTTGCAGATCTGGTTCAACAAATTCCAAAGCACTTAGCGCAAATAAATCTAATGGCTGTGAGCCACTATCGATACGATTGGGGTAGCTGAGCGCATGGGCAATGGGGGTTTTCATATCTGGACTGCCCAGCTGCGCTAAAAAGCTACCATCGCTATATTCTACCATTGAGTGAATGATACTTTGCGGATGAATAACCACATTTATTTTATTTTCAGGCAAGTCAAATAAATGACACGCTTCTATCAGCTCAAGCCCTTTATTCATCATCGTTGCCGAGTCGACTGATATTTTTTGTCCCATCGACCAGTTTGGGTGTTTGACCGCTTCAGTGACACTCGCTTGCTGCATCTGTGCAAATGATTTTTGCAAAAATGGTCCACCAGACGCGGTCAACCACAGCTTGCGTACGCCATGGCTTAGCTCATGAATTTGACTGTGGTCTTGTTGAATAGAGAACGGCAAACACTGAAAAATAGCGTTGTGCTCAGAGTCGAGCGGTAGCAAGGTAGCATGATGCGTTTTGACCGCATTAATCATCACTTTCCCTGCCATCACCAGGGCTTCTTTATTGGCCAGTAGAATACGCTTACCTGCACGCGCTGCTGCTAAGGTAGAAGGCAGCCCTGCCGCGCCCACAATAGCGGCAACGACCGTATCAGTTTGCGAGTCAGTGGCAATATCTACCAACCCTTCTGCGCCGCCTACCACATCGATATCCAGACCAGCCGCACCAAGGCGCTGGGCAAAATCATCGACCGCTGCTGTCGGTACACTGACGCGTTTGGGTAAAAACTGTTTGCAAAGCGCCAGTAACTTATCTAA
Source organism: Psychrobacter sp. FME5 (assembly GCF_014861375.1). Classification (NCBI taxonomy): domain Bacteria; kingdom Pseudomonadati; phylum Pseudomonadota; class Gammaproteobacteria; order Moraxellales; family Moraxellaceae; genus Psychrobacter; species Psychrobacter sp. FME5. The sequence goes on from NZ_RRYX01000021.1 coordinate 26,112, forward strand.
ATGCTGGTAGCCTGATAAAGCATAAACTTCGTAGTGCTGTGGTTGTGCCGCTAGAATTGCTAACGTGCTATCGCCAATCGAACCTGTCGCGCCTAGTACGGCGATACGTTGCGTCATAACCATCGGTGCCTTACCTATGAATGGTACTGTAAAAAACAGCACTCGTATAAAAAACTAAAGAAAAAAGTAAGAGTAAGCCGCAAAAAACATAAAAGCCATTGCTACTATAAATACTATTATATAAAAAAATAAGCGATCTTACCCTTATAGCTTTATCTTGTAGAGGCTAAATAAGGCTATTACCTATTTTGCCTCTATGAAAGACTGAAAAAAAATTTGCGTGCTGTGCTTACATCGACAGAGGCGGAAAAACCGCCATCCGCCTCGCTATAAAATCTTTACAGCGAACGGACTACACCACGATCAAACCTAGCTGCTGTATCGCCCAAAACCCAAGCGCAAATATCGGTGTGGCAGATAATAGCGAGTCGATACGATCAAGCACTCCGCCATGACCCGGTAAAATGGTTCCTGAATCTTTGACATCGGCGCGGCGTTTAAGCATTGACTCAAACAAATCACCAAGAACAGATGCTAAAATCGTTATTGCGGATAACGCCACAAAAGCAATAAGTGGCACGCCAGTTAACTGTAATTTAAAGACACTGATTGCAATCACTACCAGCAAACCTGTGACGAGCCCACCCGCCAGTCCCTCCATACTCTTATTAGGTGAGACATTGGGTGCCATCTTGCGGCGACCAAGCTTGCGACCCACAAAATAAGCGCCACTATCCGCGCACCAGACTAATAAGAACACATAGAGCAACCACCATGCTGACAGTTGCCACAAATAAAACATAGCGGTAATAGAGGCGGTTAATATCACAGCGCCCATCAATGCCAGCTTCTTGCCATACCAATTAGTATGCGTGGGGAAAACTCTGACCCAAGACAAGGCCATTAGCCATATAGCCAGTGAAGCCACCCACCAAAACAGCCAAGTGACTTTAAATATGAGCGATACTAAGGTCAGCACCAAGACCAGTACTACAAATAAAACAGGCTGGCGCCACTTCGGCATCAGCTTGGTCCATTCATGAGCAGCGATAATCACCCCAACCGCTAACAGCGGCGCAAATAAAATAGGGGTTTGGCTCGCAAACATTGCAATACCAACGATAATAACGAGAACAATTGCCGTCTTAATTCGTTGCCACATACTTATTGAGCCTTATTAATAATGAAAAATGCCTGATTAAAAACGCATTATAGCAGTTAATCTACAATAGCCCACTAACAGTGCGTATTCGTGAACGTTCAATATAGCCAATTAAGACGGTTTATTGTGTCACCAGCAAGTTTCTTAATGCATTTTCTGCTCTGTCACTACCTGTTCGCTGGTTTTGCCAAAGCGGCGTTGTCGTCGGGCGAATTCTGCCACCATCGCTGCTAACTCATCCGCTGCAAAGTTTGGCCACAGTGTTTGGGTAAAAAATAGCTCGGCATACGCCGATTGCCACAATAAAAAGTTAGAAAGACGATATTCGCCACCTGTACGTATTAGCATATCCACTTCGGGCGCATCCGCCAATTGCACATACTTACTGAGGCTCTGTTTATCGATATCTTCCACTGATAGCTGGCCTAGCTGCACTTGCTGTGCCAGCTGCTTTGCGGCATGGGCGATATCCCATTGGCCGCCATAACTGATCGCAATGACCAATGTCATGGCTTCAAAATTTGCCGTTTTTGCTTCAGCGTCTGCCATTAATGCCTGCAAATCATCGCTCAGCTGACTGCGATCACCAATGAAACGCAGACGAATACGGTGCTTCTGCATACGAGGCATTTGCTCATGAATGGTTAAGCTTAATAGGTGCATCAATAACGCCACCTCATTTGGTGGGCGTTGCCAGTTTTCACTAGAAAAGGCAAATACCGTTAAGACTTCAATTCCGACCCTAACACAGTATTCGACAATCGGGTCTAGCGCATCTTTGCCTGCCACATGCCCTTGACCAGCACCCAGTTTATTGGCTTTACCATAGCGATTATTGCCATCCATGATGATAGCAATATGACGGGGAAGAATAGCAGAAATCGAAGCGGTTGACGTTGACGGGGACATAGGCGAACTTGCTTATTGTTGAGGTGAGATAATAATAACGCGTGCGATAGCGGTTAAAAAGGACAATACAGACAATTCATAAACTTATCACAATTCAGTCATTTGACCTTGACCATATTATGACAGCAATCTACACAAAACTAAGCAGCCGGTGCATTGGCTGCTTAGTTTTGGCGGTATTACCAATATTTTGTCGGTCTAAATGACAAAAAAACTGATGTTTATACTTCCATTAAATCGCTTTCTTTTTTACTTAAGCGGCTATCAATGGTCTCAATAAACTTATCGGTAATTTTTTGAATATCATCACTGGCACGGCGCTCATCATCTTCTGATATTTCTTTTTCTTTTGCCAAGTCTTTAATATCGTTCATCATATCACGGCGAATATTACGAATAGAAACACGGCTGTTTTCTGCCTCGCCACGTGCCAATTTTTGCATATCTTTTCGGGTTTCTTCTGTCAACGCTGGCATCGGCACACGAATCACATCAGCTGACATTGGGTTCAGACCCAAATCTGCTTCGCGAATCGCTTTATCAATCGCTTGTACCATGGTGCGGTCAAACGGCTGCACAAGTAAGGTACGCGAGTCTTCAACGTTGACGCTGGCTACTTGGTTTAGTGGGGTATCAGAACCGTAGTAGCTGACCATCACGCCTGACAACATACCTGGATGCGCTCGCCCAGTACGGACTTTACTAAAAGTACTCTCAAGCGCTTCTAAGGTTTTTTGCATGCGCGCTTCGCCGTCTTGCTTAATCTCTTTAATCATTAGGTATCCTTATTTATCGCTGTCGACAAATCATTCATTGTTAATTATATAGGTATTCATTATTGGTTGTTTATTCAGCCACATTCAGGGCTGACGTAGCAATAAAAATTAATGATAAACGCGTGTGCCTTCATTTTCGCCCATAATCACATTCAATAAGGCGTTAGGCTTGGTCATATCAAAAACTTGTAACGGTACATTGTGCTCACGGCATAGCGCAATAGCGGTTAAATCCATGACCCCGAGCTTCTGCTCTAATACCTCATCAAAGGTCAAACCATCATATTTGACCGCATCAGCATGTAGGCTTGGGTCTTTATCATAGACACCATCAACTTTGGTGGCTTTTAAGATTAAGCCCGCTTCGATTTCGATACCGCGTAAGCAAGCAGCCGTATCAGTGGTAAAGAAAGGATTGCCTGTACCAGCGACAAAGATACACACTTCGCCGTTTTTAAGATAACGAATCGCATTACGGCTGCTATAGCTTTCAGTTACCTCACCAATGGGCAACGCTGACATCAAACGGGTTTTGATATTGCGACGCTCAAGGGCGTCACGCATTGCCAGACCATTCATAACAGTGGCTAGCATACCCATTTGATCGCCTGTGACGCGACCAACCAAGCCTTCTTTTTGTAGCTGAGCACCGCGATATAAGTTACCGCCGCCGACGACGATACCGACTTGTACACCAAGTCCGCGTAAATGAGCAATAGACAAACTCATTTTATCGAGTACTTCGGTATCAATACCCATGTCTTTGCCACCCGCTAAGGCTTCGCCAGAGAGTTTTAGCAAGATACGAGAATAACTTGGGTTTTTGTCAGACATGGGGTCACCTTGTTAGCATTAAATTATAATTAAAGTTATCGATAAAACACAAATAGAATTTGCCTTTGGATTCGCCTACAGCGTCATACTCAGTGGTAGGCATGTAAAAAGGCTAAATTGCGCTAATTGTAGCAAAAACTGCCCGCTGTTGGGCAATTTTCACTTGAGATAATAGGTTTGCTTTTTAACCTTGATAACTAGCAAATAAGTCATATTCGCTAGCATCATCAATAGTAACCGTTAAGAATTGCCCTACTTTGACGTGGCCGTCAATCTCATCGACATAGACATGACCATCAATCTCAGGCGCGTCAGCGTAGCTACGACAAATAGCGATGCCTTCCTCACTATCAATTTCATCGACCAATACCATTAAGGTTTTGCCAATTTTTTCTTGTAGTTTTTGCGCAGAAATCTCTTGCTGTACGCTCATAAAACGCTCGTAGCGTTCTTGCTTGATATTTTCAGGCACAGGATTTGGCAAATCATTGGCGACCGCGCCTTCGACTTCCGAATAGGTAAAGGCACCAACGCGGTCAAGGCCTGCTTCGACTAACCAGTCAAGCAAGACTTGAAAGTCTTCTTCGGTCTCACCAGGGAAGCCAACGACAAAGGTGGAGCGAATGACGATATCAGGACAAATCTCACGCCACGCCTTGATACGAGCTAGCGTGTTCTCGCTATGTGCTGGGCGTTTCATGGCTTTTAAGATGCGATGACTGGCATGTTGGAACGGAATATCCAAATAAGGTAACAGCTTCTTCTCGCCCATAAGCTCAACGACTTTATCCACATGCGGATACGGATAGACGTAATGCAGACGCACCCAAATACCCAAATCATTCAACGCTTTACACATATCATAAAACTTGGATTTGAGCGGCATACCATTCCAAAAGCTGGTCTTGTACTTTAAATCCAAACCATACGCAGAAGTGTCTTGCGAGATAATAAGTAACTCTTTCACCCCCGCCTTTTTGAGCGCCAGTGCTTCATTCATGACACTATCAATCGGACGCGATACTAAATCACCGCGTAGGCTTGGAATAATGCAGAAAGTACAGCGATGGTTACAACCTTCAGATATTTTTAGATAGGCATAATGACTGGGCGTTAATTTAATGCCCGCTTCATTAATCAAATCAATTTTAGGATTATAGTCTTTGTCCTGTGCCTTATTGGGGCGCGGCACATGCTGTGAAACTGCGGTAATCACTTCATCATAAGCATGAGCACCAGTCACAGCTAGCACCGCTGGATGCATGGTACGGATTTTTTCCGCTTCTTTACCCAAGCAACCCGTTACGATGACTTTACCGTTTTTACTAATGGCCTCACCGATGGCATCGAGCGACTCTTGTACTGCTGACTCAATAAAGCCGCAAGTATTAACCACGACTAGGTCTGCGCCATCATAATCACTGGCAACCTGATAGCCATCACGGCTCAATTCCGTAATAATACGCTCACTATCTACTAATGCTTTTGGGCAACCAAGCGATACAAAACCAATCTTAGGCGCTGTGTTGACGGGCGCATTTATAGTCGCTGAAGTAGTTGAAGTCACCTGACTACTTTGTTCGATACTACGGTTTTGATTGTGATTGGCTTTATGGTGGTAAGGGTCACTGCTATCTGTTGAGCGCTGCGCGGGCGTTGCTGTCGGCTTGGCAGGATTGAAGATAGTAGCAGTGTCCTTTGGGGTGTTAGGAACTGGCTGTGAGGTAGTAACAGTCGGATTAACGGACTCGGTAGAAGTTTTGGGCATGGCTGACCTTGCTAGAGATAAATTGGCTGTGCGCATTGTACGTTTTTTTTGTGATAATCACCAGTTTTGCCGCCCTATAGTGTTGATTTATGGTTAAATATTATATCGAGTATTCCTTTCTCCTAGGCATAGTCAATATTGATGCCTATATTAATGATATGCACACACACTTTGGCTAGGGCGTGTCATCATTTAGACATCTCTGCATCAGAGAACAAACGCAAATTCTTTTAATATCAATAATTTATAATTCTTAGTAAAAATAATCGCTAAAAAATTAAAATTAATTGCAAATAGGGGTTGCCAAATCATTCAAACTCTATATAATAGCCAACCACTGAGACGCACTACCGAATCAGTTAACTGTCTAGATAGCATTTGAGTTTCATTGCTGTTAATGATAGAGTAACGAAAATGGGGCTGTGGCGGAATTGGTAGACGCACCAGATTTAGGTTCTGGCGCCGCAAGGTGTGAGAGTTCGAGTCTCTCCAGCCCCACCATTTTCGGATAGTACATCTTAGACCAAATATCAAAACCTGCCTCTGAGCAGGTTTTTTTGTGTTTAAGGTTTATGTAAAACACTTATCCATAATAAACAGAGAAAGCTAAGACCTATATTATGGATAAAGGCCTGATAGCAATTATTAGAGGTATAAAAATGACTGGTTTAAAACGATGAATAAAGGATTTTGGTTAACGGTAGGTCTACTGCTGCTATTGACAGCCAGTCTTTTGGGTCTTCGCAACCTATATAAACCTGATAGTTCAGCTGACTTGGATACAAACTCGAATACCAAGATTATGATGAGCTTGGATAAATTTAGTGGCTTTCACCACGATGCAGAGATACTTTTAGAAAAGTTAACCGTTCTAAAAGCGGGTATAGAAAGCGCGATTGCTACCCAAGATACCAAACTATTAGCAAGCACTATCAGCAACACTTATAGAATCATAGATAATGTGAATGTTAATCGTCTGCCAACTATCGCACCTTTTGAGGTTTGCGATGAAACATTAGATACAATGAGCCGCTATGCTATTAGCGCTAAGAGTTATTACTCTGGTACTGACAACACCAATATAGATCAGATGAATGAATTAAGAGAGACTTTCAATATGAAATTTGCTCAGTGTCAAAGCATCGTTAATGATAAATCTGTGGAAGCACTCTATCAAGACTATCAGTAATACGCTTTATCTGCTTTGTAACAACGTTAAATCCCTCAAAACCTCCTCCATACTTCGATAGCGCGTCTCTAGCCATTTTGCCAATGCCTTATCGATAATGTGTTGATAGCGATCATATTCTGATGGCAATTTTGGCACAGGCTGTTGGCAATGTTGAATCGCCCAATCAAGCATTGGCTGACTACTTTGCGCTCTCACTCTAAACGGTCGCTTGCCCACTAATATCTCATACAGCATTATTCCAAACGCATAAATATCGCTCGATACCGTTGCACCCTGCCCTTGCCAACGCTCGGGCGCAAGATATGCTGGTGTGCCCGCAGGATTTGAATTACTAGCGCTATCAAAGCGTTGCGCTAAAGCAAAATCAGTTAACAACAAATCAGACGTTATTCTATTATAATTAGTGCCATCCGTTAAAGTCCGTTTGAGCAAAATATTACTGGGCTTAATATCATTATGTAACCAGCCTATCTTATGCAAACGACGAATAAGATAAGCAGCTTGCAAGATAAATTGATGTTTTTGTTGAGCGGTTAATAACAGATGCTTTTGAGCGCTTAACTGACTTGCCAAGCTGCCATTAAGATAATAGGGCATGACAAGTATAATCAGCTGCAAAGACGGCTCTAATATTTGAAGCGTGATATTTTCATAATCTAATAGCAGCGGTGCGATCAGATTATTTTGATGGTTCGATGAAGTATTTATAGATTTTAGAACATCCGCTTCGTCGGTTAAATCAGCCAACTTGTCTGAGTCTTGACTGGCACCACCTTTACTTACATTACTTAAAGCACTTAACTGCCATTTAATCATCACATTACCAAACTGTGGATGCTGCGCGCGTGTTAAACCTTGATAATTATTATTTTTAATATCATAGCTTTTAGCATTCTGATTTTGCTCCCTATTTTTTCCACTATTTTGCTGGCTAAGGCGTTGGTGGGCTAGCTCAGTATAATATCGTGCGGACAACGCTTGAGTAATGATTGGCAATAGCTGCTGAGCATGTGCCTGTAACGCTTGTATATTAGACAGATTACTGGCACTATTTTTCATGGTACTTTTCCCGATACTGTTTTTCATGGTACGGTGACACTGCTACCGCCCAATTTATACCATCTCCAAAAACCAGAATAACGCAAAAAACTGTGCAAGCACTACATCTATTAGGCTTAGCAGATTTAATAACGTTAATCATACTTTTTGGATTTAGTGTTAAACGCCACTTTAACGGTTAGAGTCATTATGTCGCAACTACCCAATTCATCATCTACACAGCCCAATCATTACGCCCTACCCGACCATGTATTAGACTTGCTCAGTCAATATTTACAAGAGCAAGTAACCCCCACTATTGATATTGACCCTGCACAACTGGCCTATCGCTGGGTCGGTGGTCATAACGGACACCTGCAACCATTGGCGGTCAATCTGTTTTTGAGTCTAGAGGACTTGCACGGTATCGAAACGCAAAAATCAAAACTGGTACAAAATACGCGGCAGTTTCTAAGAGGCTATCCAGCCAACCATGTACTAATGACAGGGACACGCGGCGCGGGTAAATCATCACTGATCCGCGCGCTACTACAAGCCTATCATAGCGAAGGTCTGCGCATTATTGAAATTGCTCGTGATGATCTACGGGTGCTTGATAAGATACGCGCTGCAATTAATGCGCTGCCAGCGGATTGTGGCTGCCATTATGTAGTGTACTGCGATGATTTGGCGTTTAATGGTCAGGACGAGAGCTATCGGACCCTAAAAAGTGTGTTGGATGGTTCACTTGATTCAGAACAAGATAAACTATTGGTCTATGCCACCAGTAACCGCCGCCATTTGTTGCCACAGTTTATGAAAGACAATATTAATATTTATAACGGTCAGACCGACGAGGTCAATCCTTATGAGACCGTTGATGAAACGGTATCACTATCTGACCGTTTCGGTTTATGGTTATCGTTTCATCCGATGGACCAAAGCACTTATTTACAAATAGTGCGCCACTATTTATCTATTCAGCCACAACAAACCTCAGATGCGACAAATAATCTTAACAATCATGACCTTGTTGCGGCAAACAATGACCCTCTACCTGATGATATTAGAGCAGCTGCATTACGCTGGGCATCGGAGCGTGGTGGGCGTTCTGGACGGGTAGCCTATCAGTTTAGCCGCTACTGGATAGGGCAATCAAAGCTTGCGGCTGAAGACAGTCAACCTTAGAGCTTAAGCTTCAACATGACTTTCAATTATTTTTAATCACTTTTTATCACCGCGTGCAGAGCCTAAATACTGTACGCGGTTGTTCGTTTGGCCATCACTATCTGTCACTGCACCATTAACCATATATTGGGCAAAGTCTTCTGCCAACCATAGATTTTCATTGTAGGCACTTTGCGCATCCAACCGAAGATGACCCATGTTTGGCGTGGGGCTTTTTGAGTTGTCAAAGCCTTGATAGCGGGCGCTAAAATGGGTCAAAATGAGGTTTTTGATTCCACTGTCTTGGGCAAACTTGCCAATCAATTGCGCACTACTATGCATCGGATCAAAGTCTGGGTTTTTGGCCTGAATTTTTAGTAAAACGTCATGGGTATAGGTGGCTTCATGCACCAGTAAGTCCGCATCAACTACCGCAGCACTTAGGCATTCTGGCGTATCATTATCTCCAGCGACCACTATCCTTGTACGTTGCACCTCATTATCGACATAGTCTGCCGAGCACAGCTGACGACCATCCTCTGTCACCACATCTGTACCTTGTTGTAACTTGCCCCACAGTACATTTGCTGGAACGCCCTCCGCTGCCAATTTATCGGTATTAAGTGTGCGACGGCTAATAGTTTGCGTGATGCCAAAACCATGAGAAGCAACCCGATGAGACAACGCTGTGATATCGATATCAAGCTGATGTTCGTCACTTAAATAGAGACTTATCTGGCTTTCATTATTTTTCTCAGATAGCACATCTTCTATAGCAATGAAATCAACCGCAAAAGGTAAGTGCAACTCGGTGGTCGAGATCACAGCATCGAGCAGCGTTGCAATCGATTTTGGCGCAATGAGGGTCAACGGCTTGCGGCGTCCCGACATTGCCGCGCTCGCTAGCAACCCTGGCAAACCATAACAATGGTCGCCATGGACATGAGTGATGCAGATAGCCGTTAATTGGTGTAGAGAGAGATGGGTATACAATAATTGCTGCTGAGTGCCTTCACCGCAATCAACCAATAGCCACGGACGCGTTTTTTTACTTGAGTTTTTATCTGATTTTTTATTCTGTTGCTTACTTTTTTGCGACGCACCCGATAAATAAGGATTCAAGCATTCAATCGCCAGCGCCGTCACATTGCGCTGTTTGGTTGGCACGCCTGCCGAGGTGCCCAAAAAAGTTAACTTTAGCATGGCCTACCTCTGCTGTTGATCAAACTCGCTATGATAATTGACATAGTAGCGTTCTTTGCCCTTCAACCATTTGTCCACCATTAGCAGTACATTCATTGACCATATTAGACTCATAAGACTTCCAGCCACCATAAAAGCTGGCTACACATAGAATAACCACCAGCAGTTTTTGTGACCAGGCCTTCACAGATACCTGCTGGTTATTTGTTCCTGCCGCGTTAATTTGAGGGTCTACATCGGTACTGCTATTATCTAGTTTATTCAGGTCTGTCATTTTTTATCCTAAAAAAGGTTTTGTCTAATTATAAACAAAACCTTCTATTTTAATATCAAATCGATTAGGGCGTGTTGGTTAAATACGCCTCATTTAGAATTTTACGCGTCCACCTTTTTTTTCTGCACGCTTAAAGGCATCGCGCTCTTCGCAGCGTTTGAGCCAATTTAAGATATTGGTATATTTACTGCTATCCAACCCTGGACCTGCGTTAGCGCCTATGACGGCGAGGTGCATCTGAATATCAGCCGCACTAAAGTCGCTACCTGCAAACCAATGATTGTCTTGCAGATGCTGCTCCATCATATTTAATATAGCTTCCAAGCTATTGCTAATCATGCTTTTTTCGACCTGACTTTGAATTTTTTTACTCACCGGCTTGATCAGCATGGGCGATTGCTCAACGACTTTTGTGAACACCAAACGCATGACCAGTGGCGGCATCAATGATGCTTCGGCGAAGTGCAACCAAAAGGTGTAGGCTTCCCACGCCGCTTCATTATCATCAGCAGGTTTGAATTGCTGCTGTTTATCATAGTGTTTGATTAAATACTCAATGATAAATCCTGACTCTATCAGTACCCGATCGTCCACCTCTAGCATGGGTGCATGACCGAGTGGATGTACTTTTTTTAAACTTTCAGGCGCACGATACGCTTTATTGCGCTCGTAGCACGTCAATTCATAATCGACGTTTAGCTCTTCTAACAGCCACAAAATACGAAACGAGCGTGAGTTTGCTAAATGATGAAGATGTAACATAAACCGTCTCAGTTATAGTTATACCAAACCCAAAAAGTACGATTAGCGGTGTCAAACTCGTTTAGTCTACAGCGCGTAGCACTTGCACTCGTTTTCCTTGCTACTCTAATTTTTGTGAATGGTATTAGTTATCGTGTAAATAAACAATGATATTATATATATGCTTCACTGCATTCTATTGAGCATGGCAGCACAGCCCTTGATAATAGCGTAATTAATGACCCTTTAATACAGAAGCTATGTAGAATAGTGGCGAAAAAATGTCTGCCAAGTCACACTATATGTTGTTGTCAAATATATTATTTTGAGTGCAACACCTCTATCTTTCGGCTCATTTTGTCTATTTTTTGCTGATACTTCTTAATTTTACGAAACCGATGCGCGGCTAACACGCCTTTGATACGGCGATTCTTTAGACGACGGCGCGGCGGAAAGCTACCCACTTGTGGCTCATTGTAACCATGCAAGCGGTCATCACGTTTACGTGCCAAGTAACCAAGCGCACTATCAGCAACAAAAATCATCAGCGCAACAAAAATCATGCCGTACATAAATAATGAGCCACCTTCATCGATATTTTGATGCAAGATAGTGATGGAAAATACAAACAAGAATATCGGCTCAAGGTAGCATAAAGTCCCAAACAATGAGACTGGCAGCTTTTGACTGGCAACCATCGTGAGTGACATCGCAGCAGCACTAATAATGCCCAATAAGGGCAAAAGATACCAAAACTTATCAGTGGCTATTGCTAGCTCAAAACCACCAGTCATATATAACGCAATCACCACCACCGGGGTTAGTAAAACCAAATCCGACACCAACCCAGTGATTGGGGGCACAGCCAGTTTGCGGCGCAATAGGTAATAAGGCGGATAACCCAAACAGACAAACAACGTCGCCCAAGAGATAGTCCCATATTGAAAGACATCATAAGCAATCCCTAAACCTGCACATATCGTGGCAATCCACTGCAATAAACTCATGTCTTCATTATAAAAAAAGCGACCAACCATAATCATAATCATGGGGTATAAAAAGTAACCCAACGTCACCTCGATACCCAAGCCATTGACCGGTGCCCACATAAATATCCAAATTTGTGCGCCCAAAATCGGCGTAGGCAATATAAACAACAACCATTCTTTTGGCGTCTTTAAGGTTTTTAAATAATCAAAAATATGCTGCCACTGCTTTAGTACGCTGACCAATAAAACCAAACTAAATAGCATCATCAACACGCGCCATGACGCTACCTGTGTCCCTGAAAACGGCTGTAACAATAGGCCAAACAAGAATAGCAGAGAGTATAAAAAGTTTGCAGCCACTGCAGCGATAGTACCCTGCGATGTTTGATTGGTGGTAAGCATAACCATAGCCTTAAAAATGAGCGCACATACTTGGCAATTTTAGAAAAAAACAAAAGCCTCCGACGCGAACGTCGAAGGCTTTTTATCCATAAGATATGTTATTTATCTTATCGGCTGCATTATGTCAAAGTCAGAATAGATAAGCAATACATCTACTTAACTGGGTCGTTCTTCTATAGTCAGTTCAAAATAAAAGCGATACGATTGTAGTAAAGTAAGAGGTTGCAAAAAATTTATAGCCAATAGTACGGTATCGTTTTTACCATAAATTTACGGTGGTGTTCTAAAAAGTATGCTGGCATCAGACGTAGCCATAATTGATGTAAAAGAACACCAAATCAAACACTTTAAAATGATTATCAAGCTTTTTTGAGAAGCAACAAGTCTTTCTAACCGCTCGTCTTAATCGGTGTCTAAGGCGACAGTTATTACCCTCTATAC
>NZ_RRYX01000220.1:0-1587 GCF_014861375.1 Psychrobacter sp. FME5
ATGATAAGCTTAAAGCCAGCTATGAGGCTGCCGTAATTCTCGCTTGTGTCTTTATCTGGCTGCCGCTGATTTGAATTCTATACAGCCCCTATATCTATGTTACTCACTAATGCAACTGGCTATATTTATCGTCTATTGACTATCTTTCTTCTATTCTAGTCATGATTTTTTAGTCTGCCTCTTTTTCTGCCCGTCGATCACTCGCAGATTGGTCTTCAGCAACGCCCGACTTCCAATATGAAAAGGCATATAGCTCGTCTTTTCGCCATCCCAGTTCACCTTTTAAATATTGCCGAATGGCTTTAACTGATGAAAACTCACTAGCAATGTAAGCAAAACGGCTGTTTTCTGAAGTTGGTAGCGTAAGCGTCTTAACCACAGCGGCCAGTTGACTGCCTTGCATAGGATGCGGGTTATGTAACCACGTCATTGCAATATTAGCTGACGTTGGTAGGTCTTGCTCGTCCTCTTCACCATGAACTTCGATGACACATTGCCCAGTCGCACTACTCGGCAGACTTTCAAGTATCGCCCCAAGCACAGGGATAGCCGTGGCATCACCAACCAATAAAAAGTGATCTGCTACTGGAAATAACGCTTTGTTCTTAGGCTTCATCATTACCCCAAGCTCGTCTCCAACTTTGGCATGAGTTGCCCACCCCGAAGCGGGCGCTTCATCACCATGAGCGACAAAATCAATCCAGATTTGTTGTTTTTCAACGTCTACGCCGCGGTGGGTGTAGGTGCGAATCACAAAACTAGACTTATCTTCTAGATTGAGCGGTTTGGTTTTATCAACTGGTATGGCGACTTTATTGTTTACCCCGATAGTCATGGCCGCAATATTAGCAATGGTGTCAGGATGCCCTGTAAGGTGAATACGAATATAGTGTGGGGTCAATCGTTGTTTAGCGGTGACGGTCATGACTTCTTTCACCGGTTTTTGACGGGTTATATTATTCATAGAATTCTGCCATTTTTTATGTTTTATAGGTTGTCACAAGATTTTTACTATTATGGTTTTATGAATTTACTGCCGATTGCTCTAATTCTGTAAAGCAATCTGTCCGGCAAATCAGCAGTATCTTTTACTTATCAAGGATACGGCTATCCTTCACATTATCTATCATGGCGCGACTGACTCGGAAGAATAGCGCAAGCTCAACGGTGGTTAAATCCTGCGTGAGTTGGTTTTTAGTCCACACCTCTGCAGCGTCGAGCTTTATCATAACTTCCTTGCCTTTAGCCGTTAGCTCGAGCAGTTGACTGCGACCATCTTGCGGATTATCTGTCTTAATAATTAAATCAGCCGCTAAAAGGTCATTTAGTGCCCGAGTAATTTGTGCTTTATCACGCTCGATGTAATCTGCAATTGATTTTGCAGTGCTGTGAGGGTTATAACATACGACTTTTAAGGTTCTGATTTGCGTTACTGTCAATTCAAGCTCTTGTCGTTTGATGCCTTGATGCAATAAATTGATATAGGTGTGCATCAATTGATGTAGTGTTTCACTCATCAAATTTTGGTGGTGTTCTAAAAAGTATGCTGGCATCAGACGTAGCCATAATTGATGTAAAAGAACACCA
>NZ_RRYX01000221.1:0-1557 GCF_014861375.1 Psychrobacter sp. FME5
GCACAGTCATCATGGGTTAAATGAGTACCGTAAGTTACGGTTTATTAAAGACTTTCTACTATCAAAGTCACTCAAATAGCATGAATTATGTCCATTAGCGACTACCTTCTACTTTTTAGCATGAATTTTGTCCATTACACCTAAATAAACTATATAATGATAAATGTGGAATAAATAATGCCATAAAAAAGCAGCCTTATATTAGCTATAAGGCTGCTTTTTTTACCGAAGAAACAAAAAGTATTATCACGCTTTAATAACGCGGTGGCACATACATATCATCTGGAATAGGCTCGCGATAATACTCATCATCACGCTTGCGATCGGGTAGCTCAACCTCGTCACGTGGCACTTCTTTATAGGGGATTTGTTCGAGTAGATGGGCTATGCAGTTTAGCCTTGCGCGTTTTTTATTGTTGCCCTCAACGACCCACCAAGGCGCTTCAGGTATATGGGTACGCTCAAACATGGTCTCTTTTGCCTTGGTATAATCCTCCCAGCGTCGTCGCGACTGTAAGTCCATCGCAGACAGCTTCCATTGCTTCAGTGGGTCATGAATTCGGCTCATAAAGCGCGAATGCTGCTCATCGTCGGTGATTGAAAACCAGTACTTCACTAAGCGAATACCCGAGCGTACCAACATACGCTCAAACGCAGGTACCGACTGAAAAAACTCCTCGTACTGGGCATCGGTACAAAAGCCCATAACTCGCTCGACGCCCACGCGGTTATACCAGCTACGGTCAAACAACACAATCTCACCAGCGGCTGGTAAATGCGCCACGTAACGCTGAAAGTACCATTGTGACTGTTCGCGCTCGGTAGGCGCAGGTAGGGCAGCCACTCGACAAACACGCGGATTTAAACGCTGGGTGATACGTTTGATAGCGCCGCCTTTGCCTGCAGAATCACGGCCTTCGAATATCACTACAATGCGCTCACCGCGTGCAACCACCCAGTCTTGTAATTTGATGAGTTCTCGCTGAAGCCGTACCAGCTCTTGAAAATACATCTGGCGATCCAGTCTTTCTTTTTCGCTCATCTCTCGACCATCAAAGCGAAAATCACGCACGTAATCGTCTATTTCATTTTCTAGCTCTTCATCATAAGTGTCGATAAGGTCTTCATACATCTTGCGTCGCAGTTCATCGTTAAATAGCTCTTTGTTCATACCTGCTATAAAACTGTCTTGTTCAGGCGGGTTAAACTCATGGCGTTCTTCTGAGGTTAAGGGTTTTGGATCAATGGCCGAGGGTCTGTTACCCATAAAAACTCCTTATAACTATTTTTTGGTTTTTATTGTTTGTCTCCTTACTTTAACATATCTACCCGTAAGGCTAAGCGTTGGCTGCGTTCTATTATTGTGCTGCTTTGACTTCCTCCCCACCCTAAAAGTGAAGGGGATTCCTACTAAAGAAGACGGCCAAGCCCGACCGCGAGAATGTTTTTTGCTCCATTAACGTCCCGTTGATGGGCAGTTTGACAAGAACTGCAAAACCATAATCGGGTAAAAGGGTTGTGTTGCCACAATCCTCTCCCCTAAGAACCGTACATGAA
>NZ_RRYX01000222.1:0-1552 GCF_014861375.1 Psychrobacter sp. FME5
ACGTTACTTTAATCAAAACCTCTTATCAGGTGTCCTAAATTAGTTGACCACTACACTTGAGCCATTCTTTGCTAAGCGAGACTTGCCTTTAAATAGCCCTGATTCACTATGTTTGGGAACTAAGCCTAAAAAGGCGGCCATTTGTGACGCTTGACTAAACTGCTTATTATGCATCAGCGACACCATCTGCTTTGAGACAACAGGGCCGACGCCTTTAATAGTTTGCAGTAGAGTCTGATCTTGCTTTAAATTGTGATGATGATCGATATGGTCATCAATATCACCATTGAGCTTAACAATAGCGGCTTGCAAAGAGGCTATCATATGCTCAATAGAAGCTTTAACGATAGGAGCGGTGTCTGTGGCCTGCGCTTTTTCCAATCGATTCAGCTCACGTTGTAAGTCTTCTTGTAGTGCGTCTAAGCGCGACAATAATGACTTGAGGTGACGCGCCTCTGCTGGCGGCGGTGTCCATAATTTAGGCTTAGCACTATAGGTGTAGCGGGCTAATAACATACTGTCTTTTTTATCCGTCTTGTTGCGACTTCCTAAACTAGCAGCATAGCTTTTGATATAAGCAGGATTGATAATACTGACGTTAAGACCTTTATCAAATAGGTAGTAGGCGATGTTCTCGTGATAGACTCCTGTGGCCTCGACCGTGATGTGAATATTACTTAAGTCGTCAGTGATGTTAGCAATGAGCCAGTTGATAAGAGCAGCGTAGTCACTGTAATCATTTTTAAAGACTTTGGTTTTAAATTTGAGATTATCAGTGGCTTTGAGCCAGGCGATATCTAGCTTGTTTTTACTGACGTCTATGCCGATATAGTGTGTCATCTTATTGTCTTCCCTTGTCTATACAGTGTCACTCATGACACCTTGGTAGATGGCGAGGCACTTGGATACCATTCAGAATATGAAGATGATGGGATGAGCATTGGGCATAATCTCTTACACAGTGTCTAGGCACTAAGGTTATACTCATACTCTCAATGCTCATGAATAATTACTTTATTTTATCAACTTTCGTTGGCAGTATTAAGCGGTTATTCAAGATACAAGGTTATACTAACCCAAAAGAAGGAACATAGTATGACTAGCAACCGCAGAGAATATACCCGAGAATTCAAATTAGAAGCTATCAGCTTAGTCGTTGATCATAAGCGCAAAGTAGCAGAAGTGGCAGAGTCTTTAGGAATTGGTGCATCAACCCTAGATAACTGGGTACGCAAGTATAAAAAAGAGCAGCAAGGGGTTGCACCAGCTGCAGGTTTAGCCCTCACCGATGAGCAAAGAGAACTACAAGAGCTACGTAAACAAGTTAAACGACTCACTATGGAGCGCGACATTCTAAAAAAGGCTTCGGCTCTGCTAGCCTTGGACAGCCTGAACGTCTATCGCTGATCAGCAAGCTTGCAGAGCAAGACAAACGACTGAGCAAGCGTAAGCTATGCCACCTGTTTGGTGTCGTTAGAAGCAGCTACTACTATGGTATGTAGTGGTCAACTAATTTAGGACACCTGATAAGAGGTTTTGATTAAAGTAACGT
>NZ_RRYX01000223.1:0-1489 GCF_014861375.1 Psychrobacter sp. FME5
GGGTTTAAAACGCCCAATCAGGTGTTCTATAATATAATTTAGCGTTGCACTTGGTGTGTTAATCTAAGATATATAAAATTTATACTTTTGACAATTATACACGTATAAAATTTATACCTATATAATTGTTTCAAACTACCGCAGCTCATTTTGTATTTTGTAAAGAGCTATATTCTAAGGATTGATTACTTAAAGAATGCTATGGTCTCTCTTGAAAATGTTACTGCTAAATAAGGCAGCACGGTTATATATAGAAGAGAGGGTTAATGTATATTGCTTTTAAAAAAATGAAGGATAACAGAGTTTTAGAATCAACGGTCTATAACATCAAGCCCTAATCTCATCCAGCGAATGGCTTGTTCTTGATGATCGGTTAACGCGCTCCAAAGAGCATCTTCACTAATGATGGAATACCTATTATCTGCGCATTCAACCATCATGTTGCTTTCATGATCGTCTCTCCATTGCGCGCTTTGATAGTAAGTTTGCAGCTCAGACATTAATGTACTGGCTTCTGCCCATTTTTCCTGAGCATCTTCTATCTGTTCATGTAGCTCATACCAACGCTCATACTTTTTTTGCAGCGCTTGTGCATCAAAAACTTCCATTATATTTCTCCAGTTTATAATTATAAAAAACCAATGAAACCGCTCAGATATATTCATAGCAGCTTCATTGGTTATAGTGTATTCAAAGCTAATATATTAGCCAAATACTTTCATACGCGCGTCAGCAGGCTGAAACTCTTTGTCACCTGCTGGCTGCTCAATAGCACCGAATACCATCTGCGCGTTGAGTTCCCAATCATCAGCAATATTCCATTCATCAGCGACTCTTTGGTCGATGACAGGATTATAATGCTGCAAGTTGGCACCGACATCGATGCTTGCCAATGCCGTCCAAATCACATATTGATGCATAGCACTGGTTTGATGTGCCCAGATTGGGAATTTATCCGCATACAAAGGGGCTGCTTCTTGCATGTTTCTAACCACGCCTTTGTCCTCAAAGAACATAATCGTACCAGCACCCGCTCTAAATCCTGCGATTTTATCTTTAGTGCCTTGGAACTTCTCGTCATCATTGACGATAACTTTGAGCGTCTCTTCAGTGATGTCCCATAATTTTTTATGATCGTCACCAAATAAAACCACGAGACGCGCGGATTGTGAGTTAAAAGCGGACGGCGTATGCAAGACTGCATGTTCAATCAGCTTAACCACTTCATCGTTAGAAACAGGTAGCTGATCGCTTAGGGTGTAGATAGAACGGCGCTTTTCAGCTAGTTGTTGAAAGTCTTTTAAATTTGACATGGCTGTATTTGACATAGTTTTCTCCGTTGGGTTTAGGGCGTGTCATCAATTAAGCCAAACGACACAAGAAACTAAGTGAATGGCACTAAGGAAATGACTGGCTAACTTATCATAGCGAGTGGCAATCGCACGATACTGCTTAATCTTGGCAAAGAAGTTCTCTATTAGGTGCCTCG
>NZ_RRYX01000224.1:0-1471 GCF_014861375.1 Psychrobacter sp. FME5
TCTACGGTGCTGATACGCTTGAGATGGCAGAGGCCAACCTTGAGCACTTTGATGAGACTTGGGGCACAGAGTACCCACATGTCATCAAGTCTTGGCGTAATAACTGGGAGGGCTTAACGGTGTTCTTCGAGTATCCTAAAGACATCAGAAAAGCCATCTATACCACCAATGCTATTGAGTCTTTAAACAGCGTGATTCGGACAGCGGTGAATAAGCGTAAGGTGTTCCCGTCTGATCAGGCAGCATTCAAAGTGGTGTACTTAGCAACCCAGCAGGCATCCAAAAAGTGGTCGATGCCAATCCGTAACTGGACGTCTGCCCTTAATCGCTTTATGATTATGTTTGATGATCGCATTAGTAAGCATTTAATCTAAAGGGCAGTTACACAGAATCTGGGATGGGCTCATCTTCTGCTTTATCATTGTTGTTTTTCTGCTTATCATTTTGCGTATTAGAGTTACTCATGATCTTATCCCTTTGATTATATTAATTTTAATGTGTAGAGCCATTATTAAGATTACTATCATATACAGTTAAGTGTCTGTATAACATCAGTTGCAATAGGTAAAGGTATGCGCTGTTAAACCTTAGTTAAGGGCTTTTGTGTTAAATTTATACTGCGGTAATAATAGAGTGTAAATACAAACTTTTGAAAGCAGGTGATAACTGATGTTACCTAATCTCGAATCTATTATTCCTGCCTCAGAAGTCTGGGTTGAAGACGATGGTTGTCAGCCACCTGTGTCACTGCGTCCACGTATTGGCATCGATTACGCGGGTGAGGCAAAGGATTGGCTACTACGTTATATTTGGACCGACCATGCCTCGTTATCTAAAAAATAGTAAAACTTATATAGTCGATTCAAAATAAAAGCGATACGATCGTCGTAAAGTAAATAGTAACGTGCTATTGCTATAAACTTTTCTTGCTTGCTGTTCGCAGGCGTGACAGAGGCGACAAAAAATTTATAGCCAATAGCACTGTCTCAGTTTTAAAGTGAACTCACTATAGTTTCAGCTAATTTTTATCACTAGATTTTATGGGAGCCGTTTATGTATAAACTCACCGTTTTTATTCCAGAAGAAGCATTGGAGCAGGTTAAGTCAGCGTTGTTTGCTGCGGGAGCTGGGACGATTGGGCGTTATGAGCAGTGTTGTTGGCAAGTAAAAGGAACAGGGCAGTTTATGCCACTGGCAGGCAGTAATCCCCATATAGGGTCACATGATAAGGTAGAGAGGGTCGATGAGTGGCGAGTAGAAATGGTGGTTGCTGAAGCCGCCATTCATAAGGTTATTGCAGCGTTAAAGCAGGCGCATCCTTATGAGACGCCTGCATACGATATCATCGAAGTATTAGATCTCTAGGCTAAATGTTTAATCTTCTTTAACCTTAAGCACATTATATCCAGGATAGCCTATAGTCAGTTCAAAATAAAACTGTTATGGCCAGGACAAATATCATAAAATAATT
>NZ_RRYX01000225.1:0-1419 GCF_014861375.1 Psychrobacter sp. FME5
GAGATTTATGGCATTTGTCTCATCGATTGATTCGTAAGATTCTGTCTCATAATCTATGCTTTGTACTCAACAAAAAACTTGGTAACCCGCCTCTTCAGTTTGAATTGCTTATTTCAAGTTGAGAGTGGGGTATCAGCAGTAAACAGTCAGGTCCAGACGATTGGCGCCCTAAAAAATAATGGTGCAAACTACATTTTAGTACCCAATATTCCTGATGTCGGCCTCACACCTAGAGCCATCGAACAAGGTGCAGCGGCACAAGCGCAAAGTACTTATATCACCAACCTATATAACCAGTCCATGTATATCGGCGCTCAAAATACAGGCGCAAATATTATACCATTGGACACCTTTAGCTTACTACAAGAAGTCGCTGCCAATCCTACGGCCTTTGGTTTTACTAATATTACAACAGCAGCTTGTAGTACAGACAGCTCGCTAACCTGTGGATCAAGCGACTTAGCTATTCCGGACGCCAATGAAACCTATTTTTTCGCTGATGGCATCCATCCGACAGGCAGTGCCCACCAACTGATTGCTGATTATGCCAATGCGGTCGTCACAGCGCCTAGCTTAATCGGTGTATTGCCACATATCGCGACCACCACAGGACTGGCAACCAATGAGCGTGTGCAATCACACGTCAATCAAATCCAAAGCAGCGAGCAAAAACCTGCCCGTACGTTATGGGCAGTCGGTGAAATTGAAAACCAAGACATTGCAGGGTTTGAAGACGACGGTAATGCACAGGTATTACTAGGTGTCGATTTTGCTCATCCCAATTCAGCAAATGCAGTCACAGGCATATATGGTAATATTACTCAAAATCAATTTGAAAACTCAGGTGTTTCTACTGGCTTAAGCAATATTGAACTGGATGAAGTCGGCTTGGGTGTTTATCACAGCAATACGCTAGACAATTTTGGTGGCATACAGATTAATGGTGCCGTTGGTTTTGGTAATATGGATGTGGATGTCACACGCGCTGTCACGCTCGGCAGCTATCAGCAAGAATTTAAATCAAATGCTGATGGTAAACGGTTTTATGCCAATGTACAGGCGGGCTACCCAATGCAAATCAGCAGCGTGGCTATCACTCCTTATCTTGGTGCAACCGCTAATCGTGTAAAGATTGGTAAACTTGAAGAACAGGAAAGCTCTGGCATCGCCATGCAGTTCGATGAACAAAAGTATACGACAACCTATGGCAAGCTTGGAGTCAAAGCCAATCATAACTTAATGAAAAGTATGAACGTATTTGGCGATGTTCATTACCAAAAACAGCTGAGCGACAATCGTGATGTCGTTACCGCGCGGTTAAACACCTTATCGAATGTTAGCTTTAGCACACCGATGGTAGACACTGTAGTGGCATAATAAAATTGGACAGCTTCTAAGAGGTTATAATAACCCAAAGAA
>NZ_RRYX01000226.1:0-1407 GCF_014861375.1 Psychrobacter sp. FME5
CTTCTATGTCAATTATGGCTATGTCTGATGCCAGCATACTTTTTAGAACACCACCTAAATTTGAAGCAGCGTTTAGACAAGTGCTATGGCTCAATCTAATCTTATTCACTGTCATTATATTTATGCCTTTTGGCACCAGTATCAAAATGATGCTAGTCATCGCCTCGTTTTTATCTTTGATTGTCGAGCTTATTAATACCGGTATTGAAGCCAGTGTCGACCATACGTCAACGGCAAAGCATCCCTTAGCTAAAATAGCCAAAGATGTCGGTTCGGCGGCGCAATTTTTGGCGTTACTGCTGTTATTTGTCTTATGGTCAATGGCATTAATGAGTGTGGTGCTTTGAAAGCCTATTCAGCTAATTGGGTCTGGTTAAAGCTACTGTGTTTAACCATTATTGCAGCGCTAACATTTGAGCATAGTGCGTTAGATGTGCGTATTAATGAGCTCTTCTATGTAAATGGGCATTGGCTTTTAGAAAAAGGCGCTCAGCCTTATGCCTTTATTTTTTATGATGGACCCAAAGCTTTGTTGATTGTATTGGCGATTTATTTGCTGATTGTGTTAATCATTAGATATAAACAACCTGTCGATGCAAACCTGTCACTAAATACCGTAAAACCTCATAGATTGATGACTCCTCTATCAGCTCGGGAAATCTGTTATCTACTAACTATTATTATCTTAGTACCTACTAGCATTGCCTTATTAAAAGGTGTCACCCATGTTAGCTGCCCCAATCATTTGACGCTGTTTGGTGGTGAGCTGCCCTATCTTAACCTTTGGCAAAATATGGTTGCGAATACGCCAGCCAAGTGCTTCCCAGCCGCGCATGCAAGTGCAGGGTTTTCTTTATATGGATTAGCATTTTTACCTACTCTGCATAAGTATCGCTATAGAATATGTGCAGCGGTCACAGTTTTAGGCTGGACAATGGGACTTTACAAAATGCTCTTTGGCGACCATTTTTTCAGTCATACCTTAGTGTCGATGCTATTGTCATTGACGATAGTCTGCGCGCTTGCAAGTGTATTTTTTAAAAGGTCTACTATGCATTAATTCCCAGACTAAGATAGTTTCTTAAAACGCATTCAAATGAACTACCCACTACCTTAGAGGTAGGGGTTTCTTAGGTAACGCTCTTACTTGACACGATATTCTGTATCAGCGGTTAAGCGAATCAACTAAGCTAACCCTGTCGCACCGACAGTTTTTGATTGCTTAGATTAACACATGAAGTGCAATACCAAATGTGAGGTGAAAAAAAGACCTAGATGCGCTAGCATCAAAGTTTTTATCCACCGACCAAAGTGAGATTGCAACCATGAACTATACACATCTAAGCCTAGGTGAACGATACCAGATTTATGCCCTTAAAGGGGCAAAACATAGTATTAAATTTATAG
>NZ_RRYX01000227.1:0-1401 GCF_014861375.1 Psychrobacter sp. FME5
TCATCGAGTCGTTAGTTTACCAAGTTTATCTCTACGGTTTCTTCAGCATAGCTCAGAAGAGACTATCGTTTAGATGCTAGTTTAACAATCTCAGACTTCACTAAAATCATGATTAACTCTATTTTAATGCATAACAATACCCATCAATTAAGACATTATGATAGAGATAGTGATATGCCATCAGACTTACCAGCAGTTCCTCTGCAACTGTGGAATTGGGGGCTACAACATCGAACAGGCAAGCTACGCTCTGTGTCAGAGAAGTCTCTACACATTGCATTATTACCTAGAAAAAAAGGCACTTTGTCAGATTTAGGTATTAAGCTTTTTGGTAATTACTATATTTGTGCAGAAATAAGAGAACAGGGTTGGCTCCACCGAAAAAACGCAGTTAATAGGCCTAAATCGCTAGTGGTTGCTTACGACCCCATTGATGCAAATACACTCTATGTATTTTATGAAAAAGATAGCCTGAAGTATTGGCAAGCTCATTTATCTGATCGGTCTAGAGAGTTTAGATACTGTAGCTTTTGGGAAGTTTGGCAGATTCAGCAAGAACAGAAAAAGACATTTGCAACACAAGAAACTAAAAGTAGTTTAGCTTTAGAAGAGCTTGAGCGAGAAAATGAGAAGATTATACAAAAAGCCATAAAGTCTAAGCCCAAAACATTTCAAACTAAGACTGCCCAGTTAGCCAATATTAACGATAATAGAAGACAAGCTAAAGATGAAGAGCGGCAAAGCAGACAAAAGAACAAAGCTCGGACAGGTAAGATAATTCAATTGCCAAAAACAATAACAAAAGAACAGAATAAAAGCCAATTAAGTGATGAAGAACTGGCACTAAAATATCCTATCTATCATAACATTTTATCTGATGATGACTAATGGCAAGTGATTGAGGCTAATGATGATTAATGCTGTCTACAGAAAAAGCTTTGGCTCCTATAAAGGTAATCCATTTATTGAAGCATTGCCTGCAGTTTTAGAGCCAAGACAAGTTGCAGAGAAAATACAAGGTGCCATAGATTTTACGTCTTATGATACTCAGGCATCAGCATCAGTACGAGCTCATTTGATATCACAAATGATGGAACAGTTTTTTTATCCTATTAATCGTCATATTGATCTTGAAAAGAAACTATCAATAATGATTCGTGAGGGATATGTAGGGCGCAACCCTAAAGATGGATCACTAAATACTCGTCTTCAGAATGGTTATGAAAGATTAATGTCGGGCGAAGATGATTCATTTAGGTTTCCAACCATAACCTCTACAGCCCGCAGTCTAGCTTTTATAGGTTGCTCAGGTAGTGGCAAAACCACCACTCTCAATAAAATCCTATTGACCCCTGCCGTCAAATCCGTAGAACCAAACTTGGGAGATTTTAATTACGCAGC
>NZ_RRYX01000228.1:0-1315 GCF_014861375.1 Psychrobacter sp. FME5
TTCTCTTTGTTGTGGTAAACAAGAGTGTAAGGCGTTGCTTATTTTTTTCAACTATTTCCCAATTCTATACAGCCCCTAAGATAATAAGCGCTATTCTTTTATCGAGTACTACCTCTTACATATAAATTTCCATCTCATCAAGCTTGATAACTGTCATCAGATGAACAATCATTAATACTGTATTACCCAGTAAGCCATATCAGTTATTATCCACAAACACGCCAATGCTACCGCTAGCAATGCGAACATAGCGATTAATATCAACGTTACCGCAATCGACACTAATATTTGGCTCAATCAATATCCACAAAAGCAGGATCACTTAAGTCTTCTGCATTTGGTTCAGTAATAAATAGAGGATAACCCCGTTCAGCGGTATATTGACCTTCTTCAAGATCTATTGGCGCACGAGAAAATTGATAAGCGCCTTCAATCGGTATTTTCTGATTGCCCTTTTGCAAGTAAGCTTCGGTTAAAACTAAGTCTTTATCAAAGTTTATCTTAAGTGTGGCAAACTCATCAGGCCTGGCTGGCTGTTCATTAGTTACAAGGGAACGATTGGGATATAACTCTTTAAAATATTTAAAGAAGCGGTTTAGATTGGGGTCTTGGTAGTAGGGCTGATAGGATGCATTCCTAAGACTTCGAGCAGACCATTTAGGTCTAGGGTAAAGGTGAACTTCAATCTCGGTGCGCTCGCCAGACTCTTGATCAGTCGCCCACGTTCTAATTTTAGTCGGTACTGCTTTAAGCGCGTTGTCGTATTTACCCAACTGCTCATCGAGTACGGCAAATCTTTCGATATTGGCAAATTCAGCGTAGTATTCGCCATTCCATTCTTGCCCATCGATACTGATAGATAGATTCCAAGGGTATTTGGTCTGCATCTGCTTGTACCAGTCTGATGAGATAGTCCATGCGCCTGATTGCCATTGCTCATAACCCTCTGGGCTTTTATCCTTAAATGCTGAAAGGCTTTTGTTTTTGGTAATATCTTTATTCTTTAGATACTTAGATTAACACACCAAGTGCAACGCTAAATTATATTATAGAACACCTGATTGGGCGTTTTAAACCCTAATCGTTTTCTTGGTCTGTTGTTTAGTTTATTCTCAATGTCCTGTATCTCATTATCAGAGACTTGTCTAAAGTCACAACCCTTAGGCAAGAACTCTCTGATTAAGCCGTTAGTATTCTCGTTGGTTCCTCGCTGCCATGACGCATAAGCATCGGCAAAGAAGAAGGAAGTAAAGAGCTTTCGTTTCACCTTCTTATGCTGAGCAAACTCTTTACCATTGTCAGAGGTAATGGTCTT
>NZ_RRYX01000229.1:0-1303 GCF_014861375.1 Psychrobacter sp. FME5
CTTTTACAGCGCCTGTCGTAGGTATAAAGATGCCAGTAATTATTTTTGCAAGGGTTGACTTACCGCTGCCATTAGAGCCTATCAAAAACACCACTTCGCCACGCTTCAAGGTTAAATTGACTCCTTTTAAAATATCATCAGTAAGCGACTTATTTTCAGGTACACCTTCTTGTGTATGGTGGTTTATACCTTGATAGCGATAGCTCACATTGTTCAGTGAGATGGTCTGCCAGTCATTTGCTGCTATATTGGTTAAAAACGCTGGCTGATAATCAGCAAGCGCCAACGTCTGTATTTTATCTAACGCGACTTGCGCCGTTTGTAAAGTGGGATAAGCGCCAACGGCTTGTAGTAGGGGCGATTGCATAAATAAAATGGTCAAAGAAAAAGTGGTGGCAACGCTCATGGGAATATTCAGATAGTTTGAGACCGCAAAGACGACGCCAATCGCTGCAAACATCATAATGTTCGACCAATTCACTGCTGATAAGTGAAAGGTATCTGCTTTAATAACACGCTCTTTATAGGACTGGGCGTGACTCAAAAAATCATTGGTATACAGCTTTTGCGCGCGGTGCTGATTAAGTGCAAGCTCTTTTCGACCTTCGATAATAGATTGATAATCTTGATACAGAAGATCATTAATCTCCCTTAATTCTGTTAAGTGCTTATAAACGTGCTTCACCAAAATGGTGCTTATCCAAATCGTCATTACAATCCAAACCATGATGATCAGCAATAGTGGCAATGACAACCAACCCAAATATAAAGCGACTCCGCTAGATAAAATTACCCCTTGAACCAACTCTGGCATACGGACAAAGGCGACGGTAATCGATTGGATATCGGTAGACAAGCTGGCGAGTAGTTGGGCGTTTCCTAATTTGTCAATCTGCGGAATGTTGGTATCGATGATTTGTTTGACCAGCTTGGTTCTGAGCTCATACACAAATCTATGACCCAAGCGGGTTAGGGCATATTGTGATAAAAAAGTCGTGACCAATAGCAGAACCACTAACGCTGAAAAATAGCCTAAGCTCTGCCATGATAAGGTATTAAAAACAGGCTGACTGATAAAGGCGTGGTTAATATAAGCAATAATACCCACACTGACCGCCGCATTGACTAAATTCAATAAGATAACTTTGAGAAAAGGCAGACGATAATGCGACCAGATCATATGATATAGAGAAGCTGTAGCGCGAGAGGACATAAGGACTCAATAATAAAATGAATTTTGCGTATTTTGGTGGTGTGTCAGAAAGTATGCTGAAGAAATAAAGGAGGGTGACAGCCAAAGCAA
>NZ_RRYX01000022.1:0-38629 GCF_014861375.1 Psychrobacter sp. FME5
TGCTTTGGCTGTCACCCTCCTTTTATCTCCTCAGCATACTTTCTGATACACCACCAAAAAATCTATGGTCCTATGGGCCATACCGTTGATACGCTAGCGGTGTTCGGTACGATGTTTGGGGTGGTGACCACCTTGGGTTTGGGTGTATTGCAGATTAACTCTGGTCTTGAGACGCTGTTTGGTGTTCCGAATAACATCACCGTACAGATTATTTTAATTGCCTTTATCACCATGCTAGCAGGGTTATCTCTGTTTATGGGGCTGGATAAAGGGATTAAGCGCCTCAGTGATATTAATATACTATTTACGGTCGTATTGCTAAGCTTCGTGATTATCTTAGGGCCTACGCAGTTTATTTTTAATAGCTTTGTCGAAAATATTGGTAATTATCTGCATCAAGTCATACCATTAGGAACGTGGACTGAGTCTTATAACGGCGAAGAAAACTGGCAGTCATCGTGGACGATTTTCTATTGGGCATGGTGGATTAGCTGGTCGCCATTTGTAGGTGTATTCGTCGCACGTATTTCTCGTGGGCGTACTATCCGTGAGTTCATATTAGGCGTACTGTTGATTCCTATTACCATTTTGTTCTTATGGTTCACCGCTTTTGGTGGCTCAGCAGTACATATGGAGCTGATGGCAGCGGTTGATCCTAATATCGCAAGCCCTGGTTTAGTTGAAGCAGTCAGGGCTGATACCGGTAGTGCTATCTTTAAGCTGATGGAGTCTTATCCATTAACTTCAGCATTGAACTTGCTAATCGTGGTAATGATTGTACTTTGGTTTGTCACTTCATCGGATTCAGCCAGTTTTGTTATTGATATGTTGACCTCAGGTGGTGATACCAATCCACCAAAAATTCAGCGTTTGTTTTGGGCAGGTACTGAAGGTGTTATCGCCGCTGTATTATTAGCAGCAGGTGGCTTAGGTGCACTGCAAGCAGCGTCTATCGTGTCAGGTTTCCCTTTTGCTATTGTCATTGTTATTATGATGTACTCCTTACTGCGCGGCTTAAGTCGAGATCGCTTGATACTGTATCGTAATCAGCAGTGGTTTATCACTGAAGAATCAGCAGAGCACAACTCAGCCAATGAGTTCCGTGATGAAGAACTGCTAACAGGTCCGCCTGATTTCGAAAAATCTGATAATTAAGTATTGTTAAAGTAAAAAGTAGCAAAGCTCACCTAAAAGCCCCAGCTTATGATTAAGCTGGGGCTTTCTTTATTTAGCTCGGCAGTGTTATTTTTTATATTAGCTTACGTTTACGTCAGGTTGTGCGCACTGTCCTTTAACGTAACCGATTGCCACCGTTGTGCCACAGGCTGAACATGCATTACCCGCCGTGCGATAGCTGATACCTGAGCGGTTTTTTATTTTGACACAGACAGGGTCATATTGCATGGTACACATCGTTTGTTCAGGATTGTAAGGTGGGCACTTAGTAAAAGGGTTGTCGCTAGATATCTGCTGGTTGTATTCAGTGGTATGCATAGGCGGCATGTCAGGTGTATTGACGCTTTGGATATTGTTACAGCCAGCCAAAGCCACTGTTGCTGATAATCCTAATAATGACAAGCATAATCGCCATGACTGAAATAAGTGTTTCATAACAATATCTCCTTATAGGTAGCAAATGATAACTTTCTGTTATCAAAAACGATTGCTTTAATACTTATTAGAAATAGGACGGGTTAAACTCATAATAGCTTATTTCGGGGTAGTGAGCCACCAAATTATAGCCAATAAAAAACCCAAGCTTAATCGTAAGCTTGGGTTTAAGTCTTGGTGCTACAAGAACTTTTGAAAAATTAGCTAAGTCTTTTCGTCTTATTCGCTAGGCTTGTCGTCTTTATTAAGCTGGACATATTTGTCGAAATTTTGTGCGTAATCAGTCAAGTTGTCACTGAGCATTTGACGGTATTGTTTGGTATAAAACTCAACAATATCGTCTTTTTCTTTGGCGAAATCATCACCTTTTACAAAGCCAATAGAAGCAACAGATGCGCTATAACGTGCAGCAGCATAAAGTAATGAAGCACCTACTTGGCCTGAATGCGCCTCAGGACCTAGTTGGCTGTTTGCTACGCCAATAATAGCGTCGGCACGTTGGTAAAACGCCTGCATTTCAGGGGTGATTTCAAGGCTAGTGTCAATATTGTCATTTTTGTTTTGAGCGTCGTCTGGAATGTTATTTTGAGACATAAGCGACTCCTAATAATGGTAGGTAAGTTTAAAGGTCTAAATTAAATGAAAGTATATTTCACGCGAGGTTTATAAACCCGCATCTGCTTTTAAGATTTCAGCTTTGTCTGTTTTTTCCCACGTAAAGGCAGTTTCAGAACCTTGGCGACCAAAATGCCCGAAAGTGGAGGTTTGCTGATACATTGGTTGTAATAAATTCAGCATACGAGTAATACCATAAGGGCGTAGGTCGAAATGGGTACGAATCAAACGAATGATTTCTTCATGACTGATTTTATTGGTACCAAAAGTATTAACCGAAATAGACGTCGGTTCAGCAACGCCAATCGCATAACTGATTTGTACTTCACAGCGCTCAGCGATGCCAGCGGCAACCAAGTTTTTGGCCACATAACGCACAGCATAAGCGGCACTACGGTCTACTTTTGAAGGGTCTTTACCACTAAATGCACCGCCACCATGACGAGCCATACCGCCATAAGTATCAACGATAATTTTACGTCCAGTCAATCCTGCATCACCAACGGGACCGCCAATAACAAACTTGCCAGTTGGGTTGATGTGGTAACGCGTACCAGCGTGCAATAAATCTGCTGGTAATACTTGCTTGATGATAGATTCCATCACCGCTTCTTGTAAATCGGCTTGTGAGATACTTGGATCGTGCTGCGTGGATAATACCACTGCATCAATGGCAATAGGGTGGTTGCCTTCATATTTTAAGGTAACTTGCGCTTTTGCGTCTGGGCGTAGCCAAGGCAGTTCGCCTGCACGGCGTAACTCAGACTGACGCTCCATTAAACGATGAGCATATTCGATAGGCGCTGGCATTAAAACGTCGGTTTCATTACTGGCATAGCCAAACATCAGCCCTTGGTCACCAGCGCCTTGCTCTTCAGGGTCGCTACGATCGACGCCTTGGGCGATTTCAGGAGATTGTTTACCAAGCATATTGATAACAGCACAGGTCTCGCCATCAAAGCCTAAGTCTGAATGGTGATAACCGATACCGTTTACCGTATCGCGTACAATACGTTCAACATCGATATTTGCGGTCGTGGTCACTTCACCTGCTAATATCACCGCACCTGTCTTAACCAGCGTTTCGCACGCCACGCGCGCATGTAAATCTTCACGTAAGATGGCATCAAGGATAGCGTCTGATATTTGGTCAGCCATTTTATCGGGATGGCCTTCGCTCACAGATTCTGAGGTAAATAAGTTGTATTCGCGCATAATAGGATCGCTTAATTGAATCAATAAAGGTAGGGAAAAGCATAGCGTCTGGGCGCTGCTTTAATTAATATTGGCCAAACAAATCAATTGCTCGGTGATAAGGTGATAAATAGGTACTGCTCAATTCACTTGATAATAAATGCATGTATCAATTAGATATTGAAAAATATGTGGTTAAGCTTAGTCTGGTTTCATGCTTTAGTAGAAGTGCTATTTAATAATAAGCATTTGCCAACATGGTGATTGTTGCCTGATTATATGACAGTAATTAATCTGGCTTATCAGCGTTAAAATAGGCTTATTCTAACTCGAAACGTGATAAAACTCTAGTGAGCGTCGCTTGTTCTTCTATAAGTAATATTCAACAATGGCATTATAATTCTAAAAACTTAGCTTTATCTTTAAACATACATTCGTCATAAACAGGGCAAGCGCCACATTTGGGCGTGCGTGCCTGACAAGTATAGCGCCCATGCAAAATGAGATAATGATGGGCATCAACGATAAAGTCATCTGGAATACGTTCGACCAGTTTTTGCTCGACAATTAAGA
The DNA here is from genome assembly GCF_014861375.1 of Psychrobacter sp. FME5. Lineage (NCBI taxonomy): Bacteria > Pseudomonadati > Pseudomonadota > Gammaproteobacteria > Moraxellales > Moraxellaceae > Psychrobacter > Psychrobacter sp. FME5. The sequence goes on from NZ_RRYX01000022.1 coordinate 3,994, forward strand.
CGTTTTTGCCAGTCGCGAGACCAGTACGGTTACCCACTCGAAAGATATGGGTATCGACTGCCATCGTTGGTTGTCCAAAAGCAGTATTTAACACCACATTGGCCGTCTTACGGCCAACGCCCGCTAGAGACTCTAAGTCTTTGCGATTATCTGGGACAGTACTGTTAAATTTCTCTATCAAATCATGGCAGGTTTTAATGACGTTTTTGGCTTTGGCATTATATAGCCCAATGTTTTTGATATAAGATTTTAGACCGTCTTCACCCAATGCCAATATCGCCTCAGGGGTGTTCGCTACAGGATAGAGCTGATTGGTCGCAATATTGACGCTGACATCGGTTGCCTGTGCGGATAATATAACGGCGATCAGTAGCTCGAAATTACTACCATAGTTTAACTCTGTAACTGGCTCGTCAATCGTTGCTGCCAATTTTTCAAAGAACGGGCGCACGTCGCGATTGGGTAGTCGCCTCGATGGCGGGGTATCGGCAGTTTTATGTTTGACGGTTTTACTCATGGTATTTTGACTATTATTTTATCTAATGGTTATTCAAAAGCAGATGGTCGCTATTAAAATTGTGCGAGCTCAGCTTGCAACGCTTCAAGTTCTGTCTGTTTGTTCTCATTAGGGCGTACGCTAAGCTGTTTTTCTAGTTTTTTAATTTTACTGCGTAGCTTGGCGGCGGCAATGGTATTTTTTGCTTGCGCTTCGCTGATATTCAACGATTGGCTAGCAGCATTATTCAGTTTTGCTTCTACCATACTGACCACAGGCTTGCTATTGCTGCTATCAGCCAGCTGTTCGGTGACGCGCCTAAGGTGAGTATGATAGCGCTGCCTCAAATCATCTTGTTCTGCTTCACGCTCAGAGATAGACAGCTCGCGCTCGATAGTGACCAAATCAATACAGTCAACTGGGCAAGGGGCGATACATAGCTCGCAGCCTGTGCACAAATCCGTAAAGATAGTATGCATGTGCTTGCCAGTACCGACAATAGCATCAACTGGGCATGCAGGGATACATTTGGTACAGCCGATACAGTCATCTTCACGGATAACGGCGCGTACCTCGGTAGGCCTAGACGATATGGCATCTATTGGCCATTGAGAAGGCGCCGCGCTCAGTATCGATTCATCACTGTTTATATCGATAATTTGGGCGATGGCATTGGTAACAGGTTGACCACCAGGCACGCATTTATTGTATGGCTCACCGTCTAGCACGATAGCAGCTGCATACGGTAAGCAGCCATCTGGATGGTCGCATAAACCACACTGTGTTTGCGGTAGGCAAGTATCAATATCTGAAATCTTCGTTTGTATATCAGCAGGTAGTGCTTTTATGTTCAAGCTATCGAACAATATTGGCAGATTGACTAAGCGGATATTGGTGCTACTTTGCATTTAATTAGGAACCTTAACGTCAGTGGTCAGTGCTGATATTAGAATAAATATAGTGATAGTAAGGGTTAGGGTGTAAAGCGTTAAATCGTCATACCTTGCTCGTTCATAATCTGCGCAATCAGCTCGTAAGCAATACTACCTTTTGATGGTATTTTGGGCAAGTTTGAAAGGTCAAAAAAGTCGGCGTGTGACAGCTCGTCTTCTTGAATAATAAGTTCGCCACCTGCATAAGCCGCCCGAAAGCCGAGCATCAAATTAGATGGAAACGGCCATGGCTGGCTACTCACATAGCGAATATCCGTTAGGCTAATATTAACCTCTTCGGCCACTTCACGAACGACTGCATGTTCCAAGCTTTCACCGACCTCTACAAACCCTGCAATCAAACCATATTGTAGCGTTTGCTGCGGTGTCTTTTGCTGTCCGTAACGGTGGTGATGGGCCAGTAAAATCTGCATTTCACCCGTATGTGGGTTTGGTCTTGTGATGGCTGTGATGACACAAGGCTGTACGCGCGGGTATTGGCGCAATCGACAAGCTGGGCAGACCATCGAACGCTCATTTTGTTTGGCATGAACGGTTGGGGTAGCGCAGCGGCTACAAAACTGTGTGTCTGCCTGCCAGCGCAATAACTGCATGGCTTGACTAAGCTGATCTGACACAGCAACAGGCAACTGGGTAATCAGCTGGCGATACGGAACAAAAGCCTTACCGCTACTCTCAGCGATGATAGGCAGCGCAATCTCGTTTGTTATTGCATAATCATAAGTAATGGCACTGGCCGCTGGCGCAGTAAAGGTGTCATCAGTCTCAATTGACTTACCTGTATTCTTACCATTCTTATCAGCACCGTCTTGAGCAGACAACCAGTGACTCGGGGCTAGGCTTTCAAGTAGCGCGACGTGGCCAAGCTGATACGCTTGTTGATACTCGCTATGGCTTGTATTTGCATTAGATGGTGATAATTGAACCTGCAAAGGCCACCAGCCATCAGACGTTTGGCGGCACAGAACAGTATCATCACTAAATACAAAAGCGTTGGTCATATATAGAATTCCAAACTGTTTAAGGCAAGTATGCATCAGTGTTGATACAGACTTTTTTAAATTGAAATATAGTCAATCCATTATAAGTCGGATACGGTGTCCAAATTATATTAAACCAACTATATATAAATGAAGGGCGATGGCAGAAAAGCCGCCGCCATCAAGGTATCGTTGCCATTATTAAGTGTTTATTGATCGCTATGGTGGTTAAGCAGCGAGTAGATAGCTCAAGCTCTGCTGACCGACATCTAGCGCTTGTTTACTGACAGGACGATTATGTTCAAAACCATCTAAATGATGATCGACTGCCATAATGACATCAGCGATATAGGCGAGCGTACTGTCTTCAATACGTCGGCCACCTTCGATGCGCTGCTCCATATAGTTGGCCAGTTGGCTGAGCATGCTGGCAGGTGTTGGTAGCTGCAAGAAGCGTACAGCCCCTGCAACTTGGCGCATCATTTCAGGAATGTTTTGAATATTGAGCATGTCTCGCTCTGGCTCAGCCAAATAATCATTGATGGCTTGTTCGGCACTGGCAATGGCGGTACGACTTTCTTGTATCAAAGTGTCGTTGGCCGTATTGAGCTGATGCAATGAGATATGGGGATTATTCAATGGTAAATAAATCGCCCCCGGGGTATGCATTTCGGCCATCGCAATGGTGGCGTTTTCTGCATGCATCAATGCCAGCAGCAAATGGTCAAAGTCATCAGGCGAAGGTGCTTGCCAGTTTTTGACAGCATTGGCCGCTGTATCGAGGCTGTTGGCGGCATTGGATAAACCCAGCAAGCGTAGCGCCGAACTCAATGTCATGAGGTCTTCGATAATTTGCGCGGTTTGCATATCAGCAGGATTGAGCGAATCGCCACGCGCGTAGCTGTCTACATTTTCTTTGATAGTATTAATCTGGGTTTGAATGATGGTGTTCAACGTATCGGTAAGCGCTCGGTTAGGGCCTAATAAGAAACGTTTCATTTGCTCCAGCTGAGGACCTTCCAACCGATTGTTGGCATATTGCTCACGCAATATGTGCGCCGCTTCGTTATCACGCTGACAAGCAAAACTGACCAAATCGGCAAAGCGCGTATCCATCACGGGCAAATAGCTTTGGAACTGCTGCTCTAAATAAATAAGCGTATGTTTTTGGCTGAGATTGAGCGGCAAGATCGTTGCAATATCAGTAACGGCTGCAGTAGCTGCTTGCCAGAACATACTATTGCTGTTTGATGCTATCAAAGCACATGCCGCACTCATGGCGTCAAGTTTTTGCTGATCATCTGGGCTAATGGTGCCATCTTGGTTAAGCAGAGCGACACCAAGACCACTACGATATGCATAGGTCAGTAATTCACTGTCTAAATTAAGCTCGTTGAGTGGTTGGAAGTTCTGTTCAGGGTTGGCGATACTGACGCTGCTGCTACCAAACGTCGAAAAATAATCTGCTGTGATAGGAGACTCTTTCCCGTGAGCGTTGAGTTTATTGATAACCGGTAGTAATAAAATGGGCTCCACTGATTCGGTCAATAGCACAAACTCGACATAACGTTCTAGTGTCATGATGGCTTCTGATAAATCCATGATCAAGTCGACATTGTTATTATTGCCATTATCATAAAGACGCTGTAAACCATTGACGATGGTTGTGTTTAGCGTTTCCGCCCCGACTAAGGAAATCAGCTCAAAAATACAAGACAGCTGCTTTAGTACAGTGATTGAGTCCAATAATAAATGCGCCTGACTACTATCGTCATTAAACTCACTCAGATGAATCTCAGTATCTTTTAAGGTTACGATGATTTCATCATACAACAAGTGTAGAGATGGTAAGTTGAAATCAGTAACACTAAGCGTTGGGGCGGTTAACTTCATTTGCGCAGACTGGTCCATAGGTGTTTTCCATAATGTACTAATGAGAATGACGATGGTTTAAACGGTGTTTAGAAAGCATTTATTAGTATGTTTTAACGCTTAATATAACAATAATCAAGGCTATATTATACAAATGTTATTGCGCAAATGCTCGATATCATCAACGTTTTAAATGACGTTACATGTTGGCTTTTAGCTCAGGGTAGTCTTCGGCAAGTGCTGTATACCAGCTTTGACTGGCGCTCTCATTGCTGCTCGATTCTAGTAATAAAGCGGCTAAATTAGCAAAATTTGCATGAGCGGTATGTCCGCCATCGGCTTGGGTGTCTTCTTCGATGGCTAGCGTAACTTGCCCGCCAGTCATCGCCAGATAAACTTCAGCTAAAATCTCAGAGTCAAGTAAGGCTCCGTGAAACGTACGGTCTTGCTTACCGACATCTAGGCGACGTACTAAAGCATCTAGGGTGTTTTTTTGCCCAGGATATTGCTGCTTTGCCATTACCAGCGAGTCAGTCACTTTTACCCGCTCAGCAAAGTCATTCATACCAACTTTGGCAAACTCCATATTTAAGAAGTTCATATCAAACGTGGCATTGTGAGCGATAATCTCAGCACCATCCATAAACTCATAGAGTGCCTGAGCGACTTGATCAAAGGTTGGTTTATCGGTTAAAAATGCTTCAGAAATACCGTGAATGCGAATAACTTCCTCGTCCATGCCGCGCAGTGGGTTGATGTAGACGTGTAGTTTTTCACCGGTAAATTTACGCCCGATCATCTCTACAATACCAACTTCGATAATACGGTCGCCTTTTAGTGGATCAAGGCCTGTAGTCTCGGTATCCATAATAAGCTGACGGTCAGACTCGTGACGGTGAATAGGCTGAGGTAACAGCGGTATAAAATGCGGATTGGCTCGACTGGTATCGCCATCGAATTTTGGCGTATCCGTTACCTTATTAGCTCCTATATCAGTTTCTGTCTCTGGTATTTGAGTATTTATTGTAGTATCAGTCATAAGGGTCTGTGGTTCCGGTGTGTCTGTAGGATTCTTCGGGTTGCTAGCATTATCCTGATAGCGATTCGTGTCTACTATAGCGTTGTTATCTACCATGCTATTAGTATGGTTTTTATCGTTATCGCTTTTTGATAGCGCTGTGTCAGACTCGTTATCAGGCTCATCAACTGTGTCATCATCTTCTATCATATCAAGACCCAGCGGGTCGAAACTTAGCCAATCATCGCTAGCGGTTGGTTTAGTTTCTACTATTTGGTCTTTTTTTTTAGCCGCTGCTTGGGTGTCTATCACCGATAAATTGTCACTGCTGGACGTCACGCCTAGGTTTGCCAGCTCATCTGCTTTTTCATTACCAGCATGTCCCGCATGACCTTTGACCCAGTGCCAATCTACATTACGCTGTTGGCAAAGCTCATCTAATTGTTGCCAAAGGTCTTGATTAGCGACGGGTTTTTTACTGGCTGTTTTCCAGCCGCGTTTTTTCCAGCCTTCAATCCATTCGGTGATGCCTTTTTTGACATAGCTTGAGTCTGTCCAAATCTCAAGTTTCTGCTCAAGTGGACTGTGTCTCAATGCTTGTATCGCACCCATTAGCTCCATGCGATTATTGGTCGTCTCGCTATCGCCACCATATAAATCCTGCGTTTGACCATCGCTGAATATAAGATGCGCACCCCAGCCGCCAGCACCGGGATTGCCTTTACAAGCGCCGTCCGTGTAAGCAACGATCGTGTTTGCTTTAGCGGCCAACGGATTTATGGCGTTATGGGTATTGAGCTGCTGTGCTGGGGCTTGATTGTCTGACATAAAAATGTATTGACCTAATATATAAGAAGCGTAGGGTAGCGTAAAAAAGCTTCTGCTAACGTTGTTTTAACGAGAGCTAGCACTTTATATTTTAGGCTTGAGTATAGCAAATCTATGATTGATATGGGCAGTCGCAATACACAAAATCGTAAAACCAGCTATTGCCAATTCTCTGACACCTATCATCACGCTTTTCTTGTCCTAAAATGGCAACTAATAGTGAGTTCAATATAAAAGCGGTACAGCATCCGCGTCATATCATAACGTATCTTTTTTATTTAGAACCAACTATATTAAGACGAACAAGACAAGAAAAACAGACGGGGTTTCTGTTAAAATAGACGCAGTTTAAAAGAAGAGTCTACTATAAAACTGAAAACTATCGGTGTTACAGCACTGTATCGTTGTTAAAGTGAATCCACTATATTTTGAACAATAACGCGCTTAATAAAAGCCTTTCATGCACGAATGCAGGATAACCTGATTATGTCCTTACGCTCAAACATTTCTTATAAAAGACTGTCACATTTGATGGTTGGTATTGTGGTGAGTAGCGCGCTACTTTTGAGTGCTTGTAATGATAGCAACACTCAAGCCGATACTGAAATGGTTGAGCCGGCAGCGGATTTATCAATATTTGAGGGTTGCTATACCGTCAGTGATGACGAGCCGGCGCAAATCAAAGTCAGTCAACAAGATGGTGCGTGGGTGATGCAAATGAAGGAGCCTGCAAGCACCAAGCGTGTTTGGGATGATGCTGAACCGTTAGAAGTGATTGAAAAAAGCGATATTCCAACGTTTTTCTCTATTGACCCTGATAATGTTGATGCCGTCATTGGTCGCCCTGATAGGGTACTGGTATTAGCACATGTCAAACCTGTCTATGCTAATATCGATCCGTTATTAGACAGTGAGTATCTATCCTATATTTATCGCGGTGCCAACACCATTTATCGCGTGGAATGTGACGACGTTAATACCGACATCTTAGCCAATCCTCATGCCAATATTGTGATTGATAACGTTAATGATAGTGTCTAGTCTAGGTAGCCGTTATAAAACAGTATTGAATAAACGTCATTTATTATAAATAACCATATCATCAGAGTCAGGCAATATGAATTTTTTTAGTTATGTAGTGTTGGGTGGGTTTTGTTATGCGGCTGGTTGGGCAATCAGAACGCGTGTATTGGACAAACAGCCTAAACCTGAGCAGCCTTATAATCTAAAGCATCCAGCAATATTGGCGTATCTCGGCGGATTTTTTATCATTATGCTAATTGTCTCGTGGCTGATCGGTCGTTACGCATTAGGGCACACTAGCATTGATTTGCCTTTTATTATCGTCAATAGCCTCGTTGGAACCTTTGTTTATTCATTTGGTCTCAATCCTGAAAAATCTAGTTATGATGTGCCAGGCTAGCGGCTGATGCTCACTGGGTATGTTAAAAAATCTTAAGACGTTAAAAAAGCCACGACTGATAAATGCTTATCGGTCGTGGCTTTTTACTATGCTCGTTTAAAACTTATAACGGGTACAAGGCTAAGCGTTTTTCTTTAAGTCAGTGGTAGATTTGGCAGTTGATTGAGCTTTCTTCCAGGTTTGATATTTTTGCAAATCCTTTTCAATCAGTTTTAAGCAAAATGCCAGTACTAGTGCGTCGTCGATATGACCGATAAAAGGGATGAAGTCTGGGATGATATCGATCGGGTTCAAGGTATAAAGCAAGCCGACGACACCGGCCGAGATGGTCTTGTAAGGAATATCGCGATAATTGCCTTTATAATAATCCTTAATTAAACTCACAAACAGCATCAAGTCTTTGGTGAAGCGTTCAAGATGGCTACTATCTTGTAGTTTTTCTTTGAGCTTTTCTTCTTCATTTATAATGTATTCAAGATCTGCATCTAGGATGTCATCTTTTTTTTGTTTGTCAGTTGCTTTATCAGCCATTGTTATTATCCTTATTTCACAGCATTCGGTATTCTTATACTATAACAAAGTTATGGCGTGTGCCAATATCGTGCCATAACGATTTGTTGGGTTTGTGGTGGTGAGTATGCAAGTTGCTTGAGCCATTTTATGCCATAAAGTAGCGAAAAAGTAAATATAGGCAAAGATTGGGCAACTTTAAACGCTGATAAACAAGCTACAATGCGATGTCTCGATGTTATAAGTCAGTTAATAATAAAGATAAAAATCACTTAAAACGATACCAAGATAAAAATTGATAGGTAGCAACAAAATATGGCTTCAAAAACACCTTCTGTACAATCATTAAAAAATAATAAAAATGAGAGTGAGCACAAAGCGGCTGAATCACCTATAAAAAGTATGGCTGGGCTGAATCGCCGCCAGTTTTTACGTCAAATGGGTGTCTCTACTGGTGTAGGGTTATTAGCGACCCAAGGTATTACTCAGGCACTAGCATCTAATAATATTGCTCAAGATAATGGCACACAGCTGACCAAAGATGATTTGCCAACGGCATTTTTTGATGAGAGTTCGGTATCCCAAGCAATACCTTCTCAGACATTACAACCGCAAATAAGCTGTATCACGCCAAGTATTGAGACGAGGCTTTTTGCCAGTTCCAACGTCGGTGGTAGTAATGAGCGCAATCAGTTGGCATTAGATCGCTTGGCCTGTGCAGGTTTTAAAGTGGACAATCCTACGATTACTAAGCGGCAGTATCTGCGTTTTGCCGGTACTGATTCACAGCGAGCAAGCGATTTACAAAACATTGCCACCGGTGCTATCGCAGCCCCTAAGCTGCTACTGGGTGTACGCGGTGGTTATGGTGCGATGCGTTTATTACCGATGGTTGATTGGTCAACGCTGGGTCGTATCATGAAAGAGCGCGGTGCTATACTCGCAGGCTTTAGCGATGTGACCGCTATCCAGTGTGCATTACTGGCAAAAGGGGATATGAGCTCGCTTGCCGCGCCGATGCTATATAGCGAGTTTGGCAAAACTAAACCCGATCAGGTCAGCTGTCGACAGTTTGCAGAAGCACTAACCAATCCCAATTTGGTGATTAATATAAATGATGCATCTTTGACCAGTCCGAATTTACCCAGTATCTTAACAACTGCAGAACCAAAAACCTTAACCGGTACTATCTGGGGTGGCAACCTAAGTATAGTATCAGCGCTGGCAGGCAGCGAGTATTTACCACGTATTGACGGCGGCATTGTGTTCTTAGAAGATGTGGGCGAGCAAACCTATCGTATTGAGCGCATGCTGTATGATTTGTATTTAGCAGGCGTGTTTAAAGGGCAGCAAGCGATTATATTTGGTGCGTTATCGGGCGCAGGTGAGGACAGTTATGACAAGCGCTACGATGTGGCTACAGTGATTCGTCAACTGCATAAACTCACAGGATTGCCGATTTATAGTGGCATGAGCTTTGGTCATATTGGGCAAAAACACAGTTTTCCACTTGGGGCGAGCTGTCAAGTTAGCCCAAATACAGTCGGTGGTTATCAATTGGCATTTAGCGATTATCCAACGATTAAGCCTGATTCTATTCATGTCGAAGGGTTATGGCAAAATCTTTAGTCATTAGAGAAATCAGCAACAAAGAAAACCTAAATAGCCAATCGCGAAAATTTATCCTGATATTCTTTTGGGGTCAGCTCGGTGGCGCGTTTAAACAGGCGAGTAAATGAGGAGATATCATCGTAGCCGACTTGATGCGCCAGCGATTTTATCGTCACATCGCCCAACTCCAATAAACGTTTTGCCTGTTCAACTCTCACCGCTTGAATATACTCAATCGGACGCATAGCGACAGCGGATTGAAAGCGTCTATTTAATGTGCGCGGTGTGATATTAACCATGGCTGCCAAACTGCTCACTTGTAGAGGCTGATTGAAGTTCTCTTCAATGAACTCTTGTACTTGCTGAACCAATTGGTCTGCATGCGGTTTATGCAAAGTCACATTGGTATAGCTGTTCTGATTACCTCTTTTGCTATCGATGATTTGAGTTTTTGCCACTTGGGTAGAAATCTCACGCCCGCAATAGCGCTCTATTAATAACAATCCCAAATCATAAAAGGCGCTTCCTCCCGCCGCACAAAAGATATTGCCCGACTGGGTTATTGAGTCACTTTTTGACTGGCTTTTTGATTGATTCTTTGATTGATTCTTTGATTGAGTGACAAACTGGTTTTCTTGCAAATCAACCAGTGGAAAGTCTGCCTTAAATTTACTCGCATAGCCCCAATGGGTGGTGGCTATTTTATTATCGAGCAATCCTGCCTTTGCTAAAAAGAAAGCACCGCTACAATTACTAGCAATATCTGCTTTGGTACTTGCCAACCGCTGTAAATGTGGAATTAACTGGCTATTTTGGCTCAATACCTTATCGATAGAATCGCCAATGGTTGGGATTAATAATAAGTCGCACTCCGTCACATCTCGAATATCGCAATGCGCTTGCATGATTAAGCGATTGCTACATCTAATATCTGCGCCGCCTAGGCTTGCTATCTGCACATTAAATCTAGGCTCTACGGCTTCACCCGAAAATCGTTGCCAACTGACACCGGTAAATGAAAACAGGTCTAACGCGCCAGCAAGCACGCTACCAAGCACCCCATCGAAGCCAAGAATAATCACTTTAAAAGGTTTGAAATAGGGCATAGTTATCTGTTTTCCTTTATCTTTTTTTAATGGCTGTTTTTTGATAACTGCGTTCTAAGATAACTTATTTCTTAGCTGTATTTACTTAGCTCGGCGGCTTATAAATGTCTTATTTGACCGTAATTATGTCATAAATGACAATACGGCAACGTGCTAAATTAGATTAATATCAATTGATAACCAAATTTAATTAGTTAGCGAGAACACTATGGCAGCAGATACGCTTATCAACGATTTTGAATTACCGTTTCAACTCTACGATGTATTGGGTACTGAACATTTAACCGAGCATCCTAAGTTTGCAGAACACAGCCGCGAAACGTTCGATGCGGTATTGGACACTGCCAATAAAATTGCGACTCAGTTATTTTTGCCGCATAACCATGTAGCGGATAAAAACGAGCCGCAGTTCGATGGCAAAAAGGTAACCATGATAGACGATGTGAAAGTCGCCTTTGATGCGTTTCGTGAGTCAGGCTTTATCGCTGGTCGTTATAGTTTCGACGATGGTGGCATGCAATTACCTGAAACCGTGATGACCGCGGTGGCAGGCTATTTTATGGCGGCCAATCCATCGACTACTGCTTATCCATTTTTAACCACGGCGGCGATTAATGTCATCTCACATTTTGCCAGTGATGAGATTAAAAACGCCTTTATGCCGCGTATGTTAACCGGTGAATTCACTGGCACCATGGCATTAACAGAGCCACATGCTGGCTCCTCACTTGCTGATATCAAAACCACTGCTATCAAACAAGACGATGGCAGCTATCGCGTAAAAGGCAGCAAAATTTACATTTCAGGTGGCGATCACGAACTGTCTGACAATATTGTGCATTTGGTTTTAGCTAAAGTGCCGGGCGGTCCCGGTGGTGTCAAAGGTATCTCTTTATTTGCCGTGCCAAAGTATCGTTTAAATGAGGATTTATCGGTTGGCGCGCGCAATGATGTGCATCTAACCGGACTGATTCATAAGCTTGGTTATCGAGGCGCGACTTCTACCGCACTGAGCTTTGGTGATAAAGGTGACTGTCAGGGTTATCTTATCGGTGAAGAGCATTTTGGTTTGCGCTATATGTTTAAAATGATGAATGAAGCGCGCATTGCGGTTGGTTTTGGCGCAGCGATGATTGGTTATCGCGGTTATCAATATTCGCTCGATTATGCCAAGGACCGCACGCAAGGTAGAATCGCACCGAATAATAAACCTGAAGATCCAGCAACCGCTATCATTCAGCATGGTGATGTGAAGCGTATGTTACTGGCGCAAAAAGCTTATAGCGAGGGCGGCATTTCCTTATGCTTATACGGCTCAAACCTGATTGACCGTATCAATACTTGTGAGGATGCGACTCTAAAAAATGAGCTTTCAGAGTTATTAGATTTGCTCACGCCCGTATTAAAAGCATGGCCGTCTGAATATGGTCCTAAAGCCAATGATTTGGGTATCCAAGTATTGGGCGGCGCAGGCTATACGCGTGAGTATCAAGCCGAGCAATTTTGGCGTGATAACCGTCTCAATCCTATCCACGAAGGCACAAATGGCGTACAGGCATTAGATTTGTCATTCCGTAAGTTATGGCAAAATAAAGGGCTTGGTATTGAAATTCTAAAACGTGAAATTACTCAGGATTTAGAAAGCACAACCACTCTAAAAACCACGCCCGAGACTGCCAAATTGGCAGGTAAATTGATACCTTATATGGCTCATTTACATGAATTGTTGGTACATTTAAGTAAAATTCTACAAACAGAAAAAGCAATCACGCTTACCGGAAATGCCCAAGCATTGATGAATATCTTTGCTTCAATCGTAGTGAGTTGGATTTGGATTCGCCAAGCCAGCAAAGCTGAGCAATTATTAAGTGATACAACCGACGTCGAAAAACAAAACTTTTATCAAGGCAAAATACAAGCGGCAAAGTACTTTATCGATTGGGAATTACCATTAATCAATCGCGATATCGAGCTGTTAAATAATGACAATGCGGTATGTATCGATATGCAAGCAGAGTGGTTTTAATCGATTTTCAGTCATGTTTGATATTAACAATTTTAGTATTAACAAAAAATACAAACTTAAAGGAATAAATAATGACAACAATGAATAAGCAGTGGCGTTTAAAAGCGAGACCCGTTGGCGAGCCGAGCGCTGATACTTGGGATTATACCGAGTCAGAACTACCGACTGTTTCAGACGGTGAGTTACTGATTAAAATCGAATATATCTCTATCGATCCAGCGATGCGTGGTTGGTTAAACGACGCCAAATCTTATATCGCACCAGTACAGATTGGCGAAGTGATGCGTGCCGGTACTGTGGGTGAGGTTATTGAAAGCAAGCATGAGAAGTTTGTAGTCGGTGACTATGTCGCAGGTCACAATGGCGTACAGTCGTATGCAATCAGTGATGGTACTGGACTACATAAAGTTGATCCAAGCCTTGCGCCGTTGTCTTATTATTTAGGCGTGCTCGGTATGCCAGGTATGACCGGCTACTTTGGCTTATTAAAAACGGGTCAGCCAAAAGCTGGCGAGACAGTTGTTATTTCTGGCGCTGCCGGTGCGGTTGGTGGTTTGGTTGGGCAAATTGCCAAAATCAAAGGCTGCCGCGTCGTTGGTATCGCAGGTGGTTCTGAGAAATGTAAATTCTTAGTCGATGAGTTAGGTTTTGATGCGGCAATCGACTATAAGAATGAAAATGTAAAAAAAGCGTTAAAAGAAACCTGTCCAAAAGGCGTCGATGTCTATTTTGACAACGTTGGCGGCGATATTTTAAATGACGTACTGACTCAAATTAATCTGCATGCGCGTATCGTGATTTGCGGGGCGATTAGCCAATACAACACCACGACAGAAGTAAAAGGGCCATCGAATTATCTGTCATTATTGGTCAATCGTGCACGGATGGAAGGCATTGTGGTCTTTGATAATATTAAAGAATACCCGACGGCGATGAAAGATATCGCAGGCTGGATTCAGTCAGGTGATATTAAAGTAAAAGATCATATCGTTGAAGGTATCGAGACTTTTCCTGATACGTTGATGATGCTCTTTAAAGGTGAAAACTTCGGAAAACTGGTACTTAAGGTAGAGGGATAAATCATGACATTAAATACAAATGGACTTGAGTCAAATAATTTAGCAAATTTACCGGCTTCAAACGTCACAGGTAAACGTATCTTAATCACAGGCGGTGCGTCTGGCATCGGTGCGGCTAGCGCGTTACTACTGGCAAGTCGCGGTGCCAAAGTAATCATTGGCGATTTGGCAGAAGAAATGGGTGCTGCTGTTGCCAAGCAAGCCCAAGACGCTGGTAATAGTATTGTCTTTCAAAAGGTCGATGTCACTAGCGGCGATGAAGTTCGTGTATTGTTTGCCTTTGCCATGGACACTTTAGGCGGTCTAGATGTGGTGATAAATAATGCTGGTATCGATCATAAGCCTGTACCGATGCATGAGCTTAGCGATGAGGATTTTGACCGTAATATCGCTGTTAACCTAAAAGGTGTCTGGCATTGTATGCGTGCCGCTGTTGCCTGTATGGCACCGAATGGCGGTGGTCATGTGATTAATGTGGCCTCGATTGCTGGCTTGCGTTCTGCGCCTTTATTGTCAGCTTATAGCGCTGCTAAGCATGGCGTGATGGGACTGACCAAATCTGCTGCTCATGAATATGCCCGCGTCAATATTCGCTTTAATGCGGTATGCCCAAGCTTTATCGATACGCCAATGGTACGCAATACTATGGCTAATATGGATGAGCGTGCGCAGCAAGCAACCATTAAAGCCAGTCCAATGCGCCGTTTAGGTAAGGTCGATGAAGTATCTGGCGCGATTGCATGGCTGGCTAGTGATGAGAGCAGCTTTATGAATGGTCATGCTTTTACCCTTGATGGCGGTATGCTGGCTTAATAGTCAAATAACTGCTAAATCATTACGGTGTTAGCCTCGCTCGATTTACTATACGTAATATCTACGCTCGGCTGCCTTGTAATGGATTTGCAGTTTTTCAACTATAATTTATTAAGTAGTTACGATAAAAAATTGAAAACTGAATAGCTAATTTAAAATATAAGGAATAATAATGAAAGATTTATTTGATTTAACCGGCAAGATTGCTTTAGTCACGGGCGCTAGCCGTGGTATTGGCGAATCTATCGCCCGTCTTTTGGCCTCAAGAGGCGCACACGTTATTGTCTCTAGCCGTAAGATTGATGCTTGCCAAGCGGTTGCCGATAGCATTGTCGCTGATGGTCATAAAGCCAGCGCCTTTGCCTGTCATGTGGGCGAGATGGAGCAGATTGACGCAATTTTTGAGCATATCAAAAGCGAATTTGGTCAAATTGACATCTTAGTCAATAATGCCGCTGCCAACCCTTATTACGGGCATATCCTAGATACGGATTTAGCCGCTTTTGATAAGACCGTCGAAGTCAATATTCGTGGTTATTTCTTTATGTCGACGGCTGCTGGCAAAATGATGCGCGAGCAGGGCGGCGGCGTTATTTTAAATACCGCCTCGGTCAATGGCTTAGTCGCGGGTGATAAGCAAGGTATTTATTCAATCACTAAAGCGGCTGTCATCAGTATGACCAAATCTTTTGCCAAAGAATGCGGACCGTTAAATATTCGCGTCAATGCGTTATTACCAGGTTTAACCGACACTAAATTTGCCTCTGCTTTGACTACCAATGATAAAGTCTTAAAAATGGCATTACATGCAATCCCGCTAGGGCGCGTGGCGGATCCAGATGAAATGGCTGGTACGGTATTATACTTAGTGTCTGACGCTTCAAGTTATACCACGGGTACAACCGTCGTTGTCGATGGTGGGATGCTTGCTTAGTTATGAATAAGTAGTTTAAAAAATAGAAACAATATTTGAAAAACCGCATGACATTGAATGTTATGCGGTTTTTCTTATTAAATGAATCTGTCTTTTAATGAGTTTGATATTTCATTTATTAATATATATCGATGCTTTTGCTAAGTTAATAAAAAAGGCGCGGTAAGACTTTCTTTTGACTTTGCCACATCCATAGGTTTGCCTTCTGCCACAATGAGACCACCTTCATCACCAGCGCCAGGACCCATATCGATAATCCAGTCGCTGTTGCTAGCAACCTGCATATCGTGTTCAACCATAATGACGGTATTGCCAGTTTCAACTAGCCCATTTAGTTGTGCCATGAGCAAGGCGATATCAGAAGGGTGTAAACCCGTCGTTGGTTCATCCAGCACATATAGCGTATTACCGCGCTGTGACCGCTGCAGTTCAGTGGCAAGTTTAATCCGTTGCGCTTCGCCACCAGACAATTCGGTTGCTGGCTGACCAAGCCTTAGATAGCCAAGTCCAACTTTTAACAGAGCATCTAGGGCGCGCATTATTGGGGCGTCATCAACAAAAAACTCAGCAGCGGCTTCGACGGTTAAATCGAGCACTTCAGCGATATTTCTACTTTGATAAGTAATCTCTAAGGTTTCGTCGTTGTAGCGTTGTCCATGGCAAACTTGGCAAGGCGAATAAACACTTGGCAGAAATAGCAGCTCAACACTGACAAAACCAACACCTTCGCAATTTGGGCAACGTCCTTTTTTAACGTTAAATGAGAAGCGTCCTGCATCATAGTGCCGTGTTTTTGCTTCTTTGGTGGCGGCAAATAATTTGCGCACATGATCGAACAGTCCAGTATAGGTCGCAAGGTTTGAGCGTGGCGTACGCCCAATGGCTTTTTGGTCAACGGTGACTAAGCGTTTGATATGCTCCATACCATCAACTATCTCTCCACCTATCGGTGTTTCTTGCTCTTGTTCCAGTAAATCAGCCTCACCCGTAGGCGCTTCAATGACGGTTTTTTGACCCAGTTGGTTATAAATTAGCTCAACCAAAGCCTGACTGACCAAGCTTGATTTACCCGAACCTGAAACCCCCGTTACTGTTGTCAATACGCCTAAAGGAAACGCTACCTCTAAACCTTGTAAGTTATTGCGCTCAATGTTAGCAAGTTTTAGCCAAGCGTTAGGTTGCCTGGATTGATGGCTTCCTGATTCGCTGTTTACTGTGGCGTCATTAGTAAAAAGATATTGTCCAGTATATGACTCCGAGATATCACGCAAGCCTTCTACAGGGCCGCTATAAATAATTTCACCACCGTGGCTGCCAGCTTTTGGTCCGACATCGACTATCCAATCGGCATGTCGAATCACACTGACATCATGCTCAACAATAAACAATGAATTGCCCGCTGCTACCAGCTCATCTAATGCCGCTAGTAGCGCTTGAGTATCCGCGGGATGTAGTCCAGCAGAAGGTTCATCGAGCACATAAACCACGCCAAATAATTTAGATCGAATTTGAGTCGCTAGCCTTAAGCGTTGTAACTCACCCGGCGATAAAGTGGGTGTGGTGCGCTCAAGCGATAAATAGCCTAAGCCAAGCTTGGTTAACGCTTCAACACGCAAGAGGATGTCGCTAGCGATACGCTGTGCGACGATGGCTTTTTCTCGGTCATGGGTAGTATCGGTGAGTTTTTTATGAGCAGCACCCTGAAGCTTAAGTGCCAATTCAGTCAGGGTTAATTGAGACAGTTCACCAATATCAAGCCCGGCAAACTTAACCGATAGTGATTCTTTTTTTAGTTTTTTACCATGGCAGCTTGGACATTCTGATATTTGCATAAACTGAGCCACGCGTTTTTTGGTGCGTGGACTTTGGGTAGTAGCAAAAGAATGTAAGACGAAGTTTTTAGCACTGGTGAATGTGCCTTTATAATTGGGTTTCTCACCTTTTTCAATCGCCGCGCGTACTTGTTCGAGGTTGTATTCTGGATAGACCGGTACTTCAGGGGTATCATCGGTAAACAGAATCCAATCGCGGGTTTTTTTTGGTAAAGTATCCCAAGGCTTATCGATATCATAGCCGAGTGTGGTGAGTATCCGGCTTAGGTTTTGTCCCTGCCATGCGGGTGGCCATGCAGCAATAGCGCGTTCGCGAATGGTTTTTGTCTTGTCAGGTACCAAGAGATCTTCTGTCACTTCAAACACTCGTCCGATACCTGAACAAGTAGGGCAAGCACCTTCAGGCGTATTTGGCGAAAACGCATCGGCATACAGCATTTCCTGTCCAGCAGGATATTCACCAGCCCGCGAATAGAGCATACGTAAGCCATTTGAAATGGTGGTCACGCTACCGACTGATGAGCGTACAGATGGTGTGCCTCGTTGTTGTTGGAGAGCAACAGCAGGCGGCAATCCTTCTATCGAATCGACATCAGGATCACCAACTTGATCGATTAACCGTCTGGCATAGGGTGATACTGAATCAAGGTAGCGACGTTGTGATTCGGCAAACAAGGTGCCAAACGCTAGTGAAGACTTGCCTGAGCCTGATATACCAGTGAAAACAACCAGCGCATTACGAGGTAAATCAACATCTACATTCTTTAAGTTATGAACCCGCGCGCCCCTTACCTGAATGCTGTTATCAGCAGGAATCTGGTAAGTCATAAAAGAAGCTTTGGGTTTTTTATTATTGTTCGTCATAAAACGCTTATTCCTATCGAATCGTCGTTTGAGTTTTAAAAGTATGAGCAAAATATTGGCTAAGAACTTTATTATTAAGTAGGTAGTAAACTAAGCAAATATAAAAGGTATCGTGACAATTTAAAATTATCCTAACATGGCAAAAAATAATCTTCGGGTAAGCTTACGCTTCACAGACAGTTGACAGACATAGTGACGTCAAACGATAACATTTATGAGGTTTAACTGACGGATTGCCACTTATCGTTTTTAAAAAATAAACTTTAAGAAATAGCCTTTAAGAAACAGTTTTTAAGAAATGCGGATTTTGAAGTTGGTAAGCTTAGAAGTGGCGAGTGAATTGATAATGGTTTATCATCGACTATACTTATTAATGATTTATAAAAGCATTTTATGATTTTTATCAGCAATACCATTAGCCTGAATGACAGCGACGTTGAGATTAGCGCGATACGGGCACAAGGTGCTGGCGGGCAAAACGTTAATAAAGTCTCGTCTGCGATTCATCTGCGTTTTGATATCCATTCGTCTAGCTTGAGTGATGTCAATAAACAGCGATTACTTGATAGTAAAGACAGCCGAATCACCAAAGAAGGTGTGCTCATTATTAAAGCGCAGCAATTTCGCACCCAAGAACGCAATAGAATTGACGCGCTTGAGCGCCTACAAAGCTTTATCAACAAAGCCACGCACATAAATAAAACCCGTAAGCCTACCAAACCAAGTAGAAATGCTAAACGTAAACGCGTCGACAAAAAAACCCAACGGGGTAAGACCAAAGCTTTACGTGGCAAGGTGGATTTTTAGATGGGCTAACTTGAAGTTTTCTCTTTTTAAGTAAACCAAAATCAAAATGCCAGCCCATGTAAGTGGCTGGCATTTTTTTACGCGTATTTAACATCAGCTTTTTAGCTAGCCAAGCCTTCTGCTTAATTCAGGAAAGCGTTTTATCATAAATAGCATTAGTAGCAGCGCCACACTGGCGATAGCCGCACCCACATAGCCCACACTTGATATTGAGATATGCGTCACCGCATAACCACCAAATAAAGCTCCTGTACCAATTCCTAAGTTAATAATCCCTGAGAACATCGACATCAGCATATCTTGCGCGTTGACATCGACCATGATAACTTTGGCTTGCATCGAGATAATAAGCAACATCAGTGCGGCGCCCCACAGTAAGGCAATCAAGCTCAGCGCCCATACCGACGTTACTGCTAATAGCAACACGAGCATAGACAGTAGCATTAATATCGTCGATATCAGCATCAATCTGGTATTAAAACGATCGCCCCAGCGACTGAATATGATACTGCCTACAATCCCTGCGACCCCAAATAATAGCAGTACAAAAGTGGCGGCGTTTTCACTAACTGAGCCAACTTGGCGCATAAAAGGCTCGATATAAGAATAAGCGGTATAGTGCGCGGTAAAGACTAACAAAATAAGTAGATACAGACAGACGAGTAATGGGTTTTTGAGCAGCTCTGGAATTTTTCTAAAAGAGCCTTCAAACATACTTGGCAGCGTTGGTAATAATCTTGCTTGTAGAATAAACACCATAAAAGCAATCACGCCAATACCGCCAAAGGTCGCGCGCCAGCCAAACCATTGACCGATTACGCGTCCCAATGGCACACCAAGTACCATCGCTAACGATGTACCGGTCGCAAGTACACTTAGCGCCAATGCCTTTTTGCCTTCAGGTGCCACGCGTATCGCAATCGCGGCGGTGATTGACCAAAATATCGCATGGGTTAGTGCAATTCCAACTCGGCTAATGAGCAGCACTTGAAAGCTCCATGCAAACACTGATAGCACATGGCTGGCAATAAATACCGCAAACAATACTAATAATAAACGTTTGCGCTCAAAGCGACTGGTCAATAGCATCAATGGCAATGACATCGCCGCAACAATCCAAGCGTATAGTGTCAACATCCAGCCGGTTTCTGCCGTGGTGATAGAAAAGTCTTGAGCAATATCACTTAATAAGGCAACTGGGACAAATTCTGTGGTATTCATAATAAAGGCGCTAACCCCCATCAAAAATACTTGGAAATACTGAGTTCGGCGAGCGTCTGAGCTCACCTCAAGATTATGTTTCATAAAGTTCAACAGTTAGAAAAGTGCTAAAAAATTAGCGTAAGAACGAGGCAGGATTATGTGGCGATATAAAAAAGGAGAGAAGATAGCAACTCAATGGCTATAGTTAAAGGAGTTTTCAGTATTTATTTTCTATCAACTGATGTGCTATCATCATTGAATCACCTATCGTGGGTTTAACAGTTTTGTTATCGCCAGCCATTATTATAATTAATGGTGGCGTACAAACCTTGCAACTTCCAGCACGATATAAAACAATTCTGGTAAAGCGCATGAGCCTGTACTCCGACATCCTCATTTGTGCCTAATTTTATTTGCCTACTTGGGCTTATTTCAACCTTTTTTGTCGGAGTTACAGGAGTCTAAGGTGTTCAACATCATGAGCCACATTGCCAACCAATCCAAATACACCCGTCATTATCATCCACGCCACCTTTTAGCACAATACGCGATTAATCAAATAGCAACACTTGAACTGCGTTCGCAAGATATTGTCAAAGCCATGGGTTACCCTCTAAAGCATACCATACCTGCCTGTGAGCGCCTGCGTCATGTACTGTCAAATAAATACCTTGGGCTTGATGGCAGCTATATCGATAAGTATTTTACAGCCGATGAGTTTTTAGCAACGCTATTTACGGTGCTGGAGTTACCTCATACACCGTTTGCAGATGACATCGCACAGATTAAAAACGACTTAGCGCATTGTCAGCGCTATGAGAAATATTTACCATATGATGGTAATATCACAGGCCATCACCTGATTTTTGAACAGAATGATGAAGTAATCGATAGAGTAGAGCATAAGCTAAAAAAATCTAAGGCATGTTGAGTGTTGAGCATTAAGTTTTAAGCAAAGCCTCACTTTTAAATTTATGAAACTTATCATCATTGCGTTTGGTACAATCTACTATTACATAGGGCTAATTCCTTCAATACTAATTATTGCTCTAAGCCCTATTTACTTTCTATTATACTTCGGCTTCTATAAAAAAGTTATTGTCTTACCTTCTCCTGTTGGAGCTCTTTGCATAATTATATCAATCTCATTATCACTTTTTATGATAGTGATATTTTTTATGGTTAGTGCTTCTATAGGAATGTGGGGTTAATTATAAAAACCTCTCTTTTAGCGTTCAAAGTCCCTGTCTTTGCTCTGTTGCCGTGCGCTAGCTCTGCTTGCTGTCTTTGCTTAGTCAGCTCTGCTCTATAGTGGGGGGGGAGGGATTCGTTGTGGAATTTAAAATTTGGCGAGTATAAATTGTCAGGTTATATAAGTAATTCTATACATTAGGCTTAGACATGGCTCGCCATAACATTACGAATAAAGCATCAAACTCTGTATTAATGGTGTATCCGTCTGACGAATAATATGCATCAAACCTAAGCGACAGCAGTTGTCGCGAGTGTTGTTTTCGACCCTTTCTTTTTGTCAGTGTTTATACTATAGTTATTGAGTCAGGCAAAAATAACGCGATATAAAGTTAATCCTCGAAGCGCAATGCTTCACTTCTTAACTGACGTATCTTAACTATTTTAAAAGGTTATTTTCGTTTATTCGTAAACCGCTGTACCTGCCAAAACCTCCTATTATCTTAAATCCAAAGTACATGATTAAAAAAGAGAGTTAGCATTTTAAAAATGCTGATAACGTACTTCTTTTTGTTAAAAATGTATTCAAGCAACCAATAAAAACACGGGTGCTTCAGCCACACTCAATCACTCATTTTACCTTTATCACGCCACTTAAAAAACTGGTGAATAGACGCGGCTGACTTAAATTTGATTTGAGAAAAAATTAAAAATGCTGCTACCAAAAAAACTAAAAAATTAAGGAAAACTTTATGACAAACACTACTGACGCTTTTGAACCAAAACGTATAGACGATATACACTGGTCAGGTGGATCAAAACTGCCTAAATCCATTCAAGATAAGGGTCAAACTAAACCAAAGGTTCCGCTGTTCTATCTGCATAACGAGTCTATCAATGACTATGAAGAAGATATTTATTTTGTGAACAACAGCGATGAGACATTAAGCTTTGTTGCTCCCTATGAGCTGATGAAGAGGGAACCAGACTGCCCTGAGGTGATTGTTGCTGTCGAGCCAAGTGAGCGCGATAAAGCCTTTACCTATACTGATGTATTACCCAAGCAAGGCGTGAAAATTGATCGCCAGCACATCATTTATGATAGTGATTATCTCAATCAAATCATTGTCTATACCATGAGTTGTGCTAGTAAGGAGATGTGGGGAGTATGGCGTTTGAGTGTGTGCGAAAAAGGTATGTTTTCGTCGTCTTATCCGTTGTTATGGGAAGAAGGGTCTAAACCTTCATTTGTTGTAAGTGCCGATAAACTAAATGATCCCAAAGATCGACCTATTTTACCGCCAGTATTGCCCATACGTCAGCAGTTATACCAGCAATGGGCTGACCATTATGACGACTCGCGTGCGAGCTTTATGACCGCTATCACAGATGTGATTTATCGTTATGATTTTGGCATGGTGGGCTGTTATTTCAACCATATGTGGGATGAATATAGTAGTGAGGCGGAGCAGACCGCCAATCGTCTCATTAAAGATAATGCCGATAGCGTAGATGATGTTTTGGTGCTGATGACTGCGGTTTATGACTCATCGTTTGGCGCTGGATATACCACAGTGCCTAAAGAGGTCGCCGAGATCATCTATGGTCTATGGCTAAGAATAGGACATAAAGATACCGTTAATAAATAAAAGAAATAATAATAAAGGAGAAAGCCATGATGTTTCCCATTGAAAATGACGACACATTTTTACTATTCTTTCACGGTCTTGATTCAAGCTGTGAGACCAATAAATACACCTGTATTAAACGTGAGCCCAAATATTGCCAAACCGTCAATTATCGAGAGGATTTCAACGAGATTTTCGATATTTATGACACACTAATACAAGAGAAAATGAGGCAGTATCCGCGAGTGGTTTTGGTAGGACATTCACTGGGCGGTTGGTTTGCCAATCACTTTGCTCATAAATATAATTTGCGTACGCTATTGATTGCGCCTTGCATTTATCCTAATGAAGTTTTGGTCGATCGCATACCACAAGTCGCTGATATGAAACTGTCATTTCCCACCTCAAATACTGAGATGGTACGGGTCATGCTTGAGGTCGAAGACGAATGTTTGGATGTGGCCGTTGCCAGACGCACGCTGGTCGATTTACCTGAGAGCTGGGAAGTGGATTACTTTGAGCGTGGTCATCATCGGATTGCCCGTGACAGTGACATTTGGTATCACTTAGTTCACCTGTGCGAAGATCCTATCGTTTGGATGGATGAGGCGACGTATCATGGTGAAGACTAAATACATTAGATACATTTTTTTGACGCGTGACTGGTATTAATTTTTCTTGCTTGCTGTGTCTACGCTGACAGAGGCTGCAAAAAACTAATACCAGTCGCACTGTATCTTTTTTACATCGAACTGACTACGTTATAAGAAAGCTATCGTGGGTTTAATGGTTTGCCAAGTTGTTCAATAAAAACTTAGGACACCTTGCAACTTCCAGTACGATATAAAATAACTCTGGTAAAGCGCATGAGCCTATTCTCCGACAAGGTTATCCATGCCTGATTTGACTCGCCTATTTGGGCTTAATCTTATTTATTGTTGTCGGGATTTAGGAGTCATTTATGTCTAATATTAACAGTAAAAATTCTGAGCAATCCAAATATAGCCGCCGTTATTCGCCGCGTCACCCGTTAGCAAAACATGCTGTCAGCCAAATAGCTAAGCTGGAGCTAAGGACGCAAGATATCGTTCAAACCATGGGCTATCCTGCAATACATACTATTCCCGCCTGTGATCGTCTGCGCCATGTCTTATCTAGTGAGATATTGGGGTTGAATGATAAGAATGTTGATAGCTATTTTACGGCTCATGAATTCTTAAAAGCGTTATTGCTGGTGCTGAATATCCCATACCAAGCTTATTCAGATGATATTGAGAAAATCGAATATGACTTGGCACATTATCCTTATCCACTACCCAAATACAGCTTGCGCGCTGACGTTGACTTTACGTGGAGTGGGGGCGCAAATTGGATGTCGCGTGGTGTCGCTAGCAGTAAGGCGAATGTTCATTTACCGCAAAATATTGCCAAGATGAATGAGACAGAGCGTGAGGCGATAGTGCAACAGTGTATCGAGGAGCATTATCAAAAGTATCATGCTCATCTACCCTATAACGGTGTGATTAAAGGTTATCGACTTGTTATTAAGCAGCGTAATGAGATTATTGATAGAGTCGAGTATGGGTTGCCAAAATCTAGCATTACCTAAGAAGCGCTCGGATATTAGACCTTTAATAATATGCCCTAATGCTCGTTTTAATCTTAAAAAGTGAATCACTTTGACTGTAACCCCCTAACCATAAGACACTGATTAAATAGAATTAATCTGCGTAGCTTAGTTTTTGCATTGATGTAGCTTTGAAAGCGAAGAGTACAACAACAAGTAAACCAGCTGATAATTATCTCTTATCGTATAATAATAACCAGAAGTCTTTGAAGGGTGATTTAGCTCTCCAAAGGCTTTTTTTATGCAGTAACCTAAAAGTCGTTTATGACAATAGTGCAGCCGCAGGAAAGTAGCTGTCTGTGAAATAGTGATATGTGAAATGTTTGTCTATTTAATAGCTGTCTGCTAAATGATTAAGGCTAAAATAGTAAGAATGAGGTAACATTAAGGTTAGGAATGAAGTGTAAATTTAGATAAAAAGGGAGTTTAAAAATGAAAGGAATCACACGCTTCTCGAATAGCTTAATGGAAAAGTATTTACCAGATCCATTTTTATTTGTCATTATTTTAACATTGGTTATTTTTGGGTTGGGCTTAGGCTTAACGGATTCCTCCCCTGTACAGATGGTGGCGTTTTGGGGTGAAGGGTTCTGGGCGTTACTGGCGTTTTCTATGCAAATGGTATTGGTGTTAGTCACCGGTTTTGTATTAGCCAGCAGCCCAATATTTAAAAAAGGCTTGGGCAAACTTGCCAGTCTTGCAAAGTCACCAAGTAGTGCGATTATCTTAGTGACTTTAGTATCCCTTGCCGCAAGCTGGATCAACTGGGGTTTTGGCTTGGTTATTGGCGCGTTATTCGCCAAAGAATTGGCGAAGCGTGTTGCAAATGTCGATTATCGCTTACTGATTGCCAGTGCGTATTCTGGCTTTATCATTTGGCACGCCGGATTTTCTGGCTCGATTCCATTGTCTATTGCGACAGAAGGCCATCCGTTCGTTGATAAAATTGGGGTAATTCCAACGAGTGCAACCATCTTTGCTAGCTACAACTTAATCATCATTGCTGCATTGGTTATTATTGTGCCTTTGTTAAACCGTCTGATGATGCCAAAAAAAGAAGATACGATTACCGTCGATCCAAAAGTTCTCGTTGATCCAGTAGTTGAAGAACTTCCAGCCAAATCGGATATGACACCAGCCGAGCGTTTAGAAAATAGCTGGGTTTTGTCAATGATTATCGGCGCACTAGGACTTGCTTTTATTGTTTATTACTTCGTCCAAAATGGATTTTCCTTAACGCTTGATTTGGTTAACTTTATGTTCTTGTTCCTTGGGATAATATTCCACGGAACGCCTCGCAAGTATCTGATTGCGGTTCAAGAGGCGGTCAAAGGAGCAGGTGGTATCATCGTCCAATTCCCGTTTTATGCAGGTATTATGGGAATGATGACTGCCTCTGGTTTGGCGGGAGTGATGTCAGAAGCCTTTGTCAGCGTTTCGACAGCGGATACGCTACCACTGTTTGCCTTCCTAAGCGCAGGACTGGTTAACTTTTTCGTCCCTTCAGGTGGTGGACAATGGGCGGTTCAAGCGCCAATTATGCTGGAAGCGGCAGAGATGCTTGGTAGTGATCCAGCAAAAGTCGCCATGGCGGTGGCATGGGGTGATGCTTGGACAAACATGATTCAGCCGTTTTGGGCATTACCAGCACTGGCAATTGCAGGATTGAAGGCCAAAGATATCATGGGTTTTTGTGTGATTGTGCTGGTTGTCAGTGGTGTTGTGATTGGTTTAGGATTGTTGTTTTTGTAAGTAAAATCTAGGGCGTGTCCTCATTTTGAAAATGGTAATAAAAATGAGATAAATTGCTGTCAAACAAGGGAAATAGTACAGATAATATCAAGATATTAGCCAGCTATTTGACGCAGTTTGGCAAGATTTAGCCATTTTTAGCCCATTTAGTTGATTTCGTTCAGATTGAGGACATGCCCTAGAGTAATGGCCTTGCCTGTTTTATAGGCGAGGCTTTTTTCTGTTTATACGGCTGCCAAACACTGTTTAGTGTTTGGCGGTTTTATCATTATCATTTAGCTTAAACGATAATATTGCACGGTTCATTATATTACCCTGTATTACGCAGACCCGCTGCCAACGCATTAATACTACGTATTAATGGATCTTCAACGGCAAGATCACCATGGTTAACGTCACCTGTCGCATCTTTTCGCCTGGCACGTTTTAGTAGCTCTATTTGGATGTAATTAATCGGGTCTAAATAAGCGTCGCGCCATTCAAGGGAAGCAGCAAGGTTCTGCTGGTGCGCCAATAACGATGTCTGGTTAAGCAAAGAATTTAAACCTGAACAGGTCAGTTGGTGTTCATCGATTACCGCGCTCATAATCTGTTCACGTAAAGTCTCATCGTCACATAACTGGCTATAAGCCTGAGCAATACTCATCTCAGATTTGGTAAACGCCATTTCAATATTGCTAATAAACACATTAAAAAACGGCCAGCAGTCATTCATCTCTTTCATCAGGGCTTCGTCTTTTTTGACACTATGTAAAGCACTACCGACGCCATACCAAGCAGGCAGTGTAAAGCGTGCTAATGACCAGCCAAATACCCAAGGAATTGCGCGCAAAGTCGTCTTACTTGGCAGGCCTTTGTTACGGTGCGCTGGGCGTGAGCCGATATTTAATAAGGAAATTTCCTGCACCGGAGTCACTTGGGAGTAGAATTGGTAAAATCCTTCGGTGTGGTCAGTCAGCTGACGATAACGCTGCTCACCTGCATCTGCTAAACGGGCAAAGAGCGCTTCATAATTTGGCAATTCAGGCGGTTGCACCACAAACCTTGAGGAGCAAGCTTTAAGCGTGCCGGTAATGCCCATGGTTAGCTCAAACACCGCAGTATCGGTGTTGGCATATTTGGCATAAAGGACTTCGCCTTGCTCGGTGACTTTGATTTGTCCGTGCAGTGTACCGGCAGGTTGCGCGGCAATTGCGTTATGTGTTGAGCCGCCACCACGACTGACAGAGCCACCGCGACCATGGAACAAGCGGGTTTTGATGCCATATTCAGCAGCGATATGGTTAATGGTTTGCTGAGCGCTATACAGCTGCCATGCAGAGGTAATAATGCCGCCATCTTTTGATGAATCTGAATAGCCCAGCATGATTTCTTGGGTGTTATCTGAGTGCGCAAGCAACCCGCGATACAGTGGGTTGTTCAACACGGCAGGTAAAATTTTATCGATATTTTTAAGGTCTTCGATGGTTTCAAACAAGGGAGCTACTGGTAAGTCAGCAGACAGTTGCCCCTTATCATCAATCTTGCATAAGCCTGCAAAACGCATTAATAGTAAAACTTCCAATAATTGACTGGCATTATTGGTCATCGAAATAACATAACTGCCGAAAGTATCTTGTCCGACCAGTTTACGTAATGTGGCCACAGAGTTCATCAAGGCCAATTGTTCGCGTGTTTTATCGGTTAAGTTATCGGTATAAATAAGCGGTGTGCCCGGCTTTTCAAGCAAACGCGTCAGCCACTGTTGGCGCTCGGTTTCAGTGAGGGCGTGATAGTCTGGTAAATTTGAGGCATTGGCGAAAATATCGGCTATCACTTCACTATGATAAGACGACTCTTGACGAATATCGAGCGCTGCTAAATGAAAGCCGCAAGTTTTGACCAGACGAATCATATCGAGCAATAAGCCTTCGCCATGTGCTTTGTCATGAGTATTGACGCTTTTTCGGATGATGCGTAAATCTTCTAATAGCTGTTGTGGGTTGGGATAAGCATCTTGGGCAGCTTCAAGATCTGTACCTTTGCTTTGAATATGGCTATTAGTCGCTTTTATTTTGGCCAGGATAATCGATAACAGCCTTCGGTACGGCTCATTGTTGTAATCGTCAGGGTTATAATGGAATACTTTTTGATCGAGACCGGCGTATTTCTTTATACGAGCATAAACGTCTGGTGCAATTTCAATAATGGTATCGCTATGAATCAGTTCACGGCGCAGTTTCTTGAGCAAGACTTGATAGTGCCGCAAAACGGCATTGGCATGCATTAATACGGCCATTTCTGTGGTGTCATGAGTGACAAAGGGATTACCGTCTCTATCGCCACCGATCCAAGAACCAAAGCTCATGAACGCCGGTAATGGGTAATCTGTTAACTCTGGATAGATATCAACAATGGCGTCTTTAATATTGCGATAAACCTTTGGGATGGCGCTAAATAAACTGGCATTGAAATAGTGCAGACCATTATTTATCTCGTCATAGACTAGAGGCTTACGCGTACGTACTTCATCCGATGACCATAATAAATCAATCGTTTGTGCCGTTTTTTCTTTCGCTTGCTCGTAGGCGAAACTGTTTTCAGAAAGATTGTTTAAGGCATCGCTATGCGTAAATAGGCTTTGCAATAGATTCATGGTCGTACGGCGACGTGCTTCGGTCGGGTGGGCGGTAAATACTGGGATAAATTTCAGCTGATCAATCAGCTCTTGCATTTGGGCAGGTTCAATATTGCGTTCACGACACTCCAGTAAAGTACGGCGAAACGATCCTTCCCAGCTGTGCTCCGATTGCATACGTAAGGCTTGACGCTGCTCGCGTAAGTAATTTTCTTCACTGAGATTGGCTAAGAAGAAATAGATAGAAAAGCTGCGGATGACATTTTTTAAGGTTTGATTGTCTAACGAGGCTATGAAGTCGATGAGTTGTTGCTGGTTCGCTTCGTTAGGCGCGCGTCGTTGTTGAATAAAACCTTTGCGCAGGGTTTCAATCGTCTCGAGCGTCTGTTCACCAGTCTGGCGAGAAATCGCATCCCCTAGAAATGATCCTAATAAGCTGATGCGCTCACGTAATACGTCGTTATCTATAGTCATCCTTAACCTTCTCATCAAATTAGTGGGTAAAAAAATAGAAGTAATGTTGAATCTGTAAATTCCCTCAATTCCGCTCTCTACCATAGCAAGAATTTTACGGTTGAGTGCTATATTTTAGGGCGTGTCCTCATTTTAACCCATTTAGTTGATTTCGTTCAGATTGAGGACATGCCCTAGTGCCATGGATATAGTTGATTCACTTTAAAGCCGATACGAGTGCTATCAGGAGTAAACTTTTCGCAGCCTCCGTCGCGCTTGCTAACATCAAGTAAGGAAAACTTATACCCATAGTGCGTTATAATATTTAACCTTACTTTACCTTGAACTGACTATCTGAATATAGTCAGTTCAAGGTAAAAACGATACAGTGGGGCTGGTATAAAATTTTTGCAGCATCGAAACGGCATAGGTACAGTAAGCCAGAAAAATTTATACCAGTCTCAGTCTATAAGGTAACGTACCTATTTTATTTAGTATTGACTATCACCATACTTAAGGAACAAAGCATGCAAACCTCTATTGATAAAGACACCACTGCTTTGACGGTTGGTTTGAGCAATATTCATACTTGGTTATTTGTCCCTGCCACGAGAATGGAACGAGTCACAAAAGCATTCGCTAGTGGCGCAGATGCGGTGATTGTCGATTTAGAGGATACTATTGCTCAAGCCGACAAGGCACAGGCTCGCGACGCATTACGAGAATATTATCTCAGCAGCGAATATCAACCGGTCTGGATACGCATCAATCAAGCTGGTAGCACAGACTATGCTGAAGATATAAAACTATGCGAGCAGCTGCCCAATCTTGCTGGGATAATACTGCCTAAAGCAGAGCAGGCTGCAGATATTGAATATATTCATCATCTCAGTGGCTTATCAGTAATAGCGTTAGTCGAAAGCGCTGTTGGCTTGTATAACCTTGATAACATGGCCAGCGCTTCAGGGTTGGTCGCTTTTAGTTATGGATTTCTGGATCTTTGCAATGATTTGCAGGTACAAGTAGGTACGGCAGCGGCGGATATTATCGCCAATCAAATTCGCTATCAGTTACTTATTAGCTCAAAAGTACATCAATTATCGGCGCCTATCGACACGGTCTATCCAGAATTTAATGACAGCGAAGGCCTTAGTCAGCGCGTACAGTTGTGGTCACAAATGGGCATGTCAGGCATGCTCTGTATCCATCCTAAACAAGTCGCCACCGTCAAAGAGTCCCTCAGGCCTTTAGACGCCGAGATTGATTTTGCAAAACGTGTTATAGCAGAGTACGAAAGAACTGGAAAGGCAGTATTTAAAGTAGAAGGTAATATGATAGATGCACCGGTCATTCAACGTTGTCTGCAATTATTAGGTAAATAGGTATATCAAGATATAACGGTAATAATCTATGCGCTGTATATCTAAAATTAGCTGAATAAGAGACAATACGCCCATCAAAGTTAATCCAAATAAAAGGCCGTCCTGAATGACCAATACTAACCCGTATAATTTTTTACCTTTGCAGCCTACCGGTAGAAACGAGACTGATACTGCCAATACCTATGCGCCTGAAGATATGATTAAAATATATGAGCAGCAGTTCCTCATTCAAGTACCTGAAGAAAAGCTGACTGAATTTTTACCCGCTTTAAAGAGCTTCTATGATATTGACAATCATACGTTAGATGTCAGTGCCATTATCTTTGACGCAATCGCCGATTCCTCTATCATTTATAATCATAAGATTAAAGTAGGGGGCTATCAAATACTAGGTGAATTGGTAGAGGAGGCGATTGAATATGATGAAGACGATAAAGATGAAGAAGCCGTTGAAGATAAAGACATTAAAGCCTATACACTAGAATGCCAGCGTACTTTTTTTATTAATGAGGTAGAGATACCTTACCATTTCAACTTATTTAT
Source organism: Psychrobacter sp. FME5 (assembly GCF_014861375.1). NCBI lineage: Bacteria > Pseudomonadati > Pseudomonadota > Gammaproteobacteria > Moraxellales > Moraxellaceae > Psychrobacter > Psychrobacter sp. FME5. The sequence goes on from NZ_RRYX01000022.1 coordinate 35,542, forward strand.
TTATGGTGACGGTTATTCTACTTTGACCAAAAAAGAAACCGTGCTAGAAAAAATGTACTGGTTCGTCAGAGGACGATTCGAAGAAAATCTACTAGACGACTCTGAAGACAATGACAGTTTAGACTCTATTAATAAGCAATTAGCTCACTTAGATATTCGAGAAATGGACTTGACCACCATAGATGAGATAGTCAGCTATGTGGAAGACAACATCATAGATGATGCCATGGTGGACGAGCTTAACAAATTATTGGATGCTGCTGAGTAGTCAGCAAGAAATTAGGGCATGCCCTAATTTCGAACGACAGTTATCTTAAAATACTGTTTATGCCAGAGTAGTTGTAAAAAACAGCTATAAAAGACCTGCTATAAAAGAACATTTATACAAGACGATTGATATAAGGCAAATCGCTATGCAACAAACACAGAACTCTGTGGATCAAAGACAAGATGCTGTAGAGCACAGACCGGTATTCATGCCTAGAGTCAATAGTGACAATTTGGTAAAAACGGACATGGTTAGATTTGAGCGGCATGTGGGGTTTGCAAGTCGACAAAAGAAAAAATCCATCAATGATATGCATCAAGTTATTCGCAAAAAGTATGGCTTTAGTCATGTCTTAGAGCTATCTAGTAAATCTGGCAATAAATTGAGTTTTCCGCTCAGTCCATCGAGCTTAAAGCTCACGAATGAGCATGATGGCAAGCAGTATAGTGTCGAAAATGCCTTTCAAAGCAGTATGGTTTTTGAGGACGGTGGCCCTTATACTGATTTGCTAACCGCGCCGCCCAGACAAGCCAAAAAGGACGAGCGTTTAATAACCTCGGGCGAACTGATTGGCTATGATTACTTTGGCATGGAGTGGAGCGTAGAGCCATTGACTACATTTTATGACTGGCTGTATGTGAATGCCCTAAAGCAAAACCCGCATCTGCATGAGGAGGTCATGCAATATCAGGCCTTTACAGATCGTGAGTTTAATCCAAAAAAATCTATCCATTGTGCTGCGTATGCGCTGGCAATGTTTGTGGCGCTCAATAAACGCGAGTTGCTTGACAATGTTGAAGACCCAGCAGTATTTTTTGACTTATATCATGAATTTAAAGTGAGCAATACTGAGCATCTTTTGGAGCCGGGTTGGATCTAATAGCTAAACCAATATTATTCTTTTAATAAGAAAGCCAGCTACACAAGGGTATCTGGCTCATTGAAATGCAAGACGACATAAAGATATAGTCAGTTCTAAATAAAATCGACACGTCAATAATCCCGTGCTACTGGTGCTAATTTTTCTTGCTTGCTGTTCGCAGGCGTGACAGAGGCGGCGAAAAATTTACTCCAGTAGCACTCGTATCAGTTTTAAAGTGAATCAGCTATAGTATAGTTAAATCCAGCGTCTCCTAATAAACTTACCATCTAGGCCTTATTCTTTTTCTCGTAGGCTTCAAACGCGTCTTTACTTTTAGGGTCTGGACAATTTATAACCTCAATACCTTGCTGTCCAAAGTCTTTCTTCAAGCTTTCATATAGAGGTGTTGTACCCCACCCATAGGCATCGCCTAACGCTTCATCTGCTGCGAATATTACACGTGATATTTTGACTTGTAACATGGCTGCCATACACATACCACAAGGCTTGCCGCTCGCATACATAGTAATGTCAGAGTCACGTGGAAGATTCAGAGTTTCTCCAGATTGGCGAATGGCTTGCATTTCTGCATGCGCTGTAGGGTCTTGATCTATATAAGCTTCATTGACCGCTTCAGTAATCACTTCTTGGCCCTTTGTCAAAACTGCGCCAAAAGGTTCACCGCCTTTTTCTACGTTAGCAATCGCAAGATCAATAGATCTTTTTATCATTTCTTTATCAAAATCGGTTAACTGAGCGTCCATTATTTTTCCTTTTCCATTAATAAGTATTATTTTTATTTCAACATTCAACTAAAGTAATCACTACAGCTGCTGTCATATGAACATACTTAATAAGCTTAAGCTGTAGACAGTACTTTTGTAAGGGTTCTAAGCTTCCTGGCTTCGTACTCCCGGAACAGAGTATCGCCATCTCTATGAGGGTTGTCAAGGCAACTGAGAAATGCTGTCGAACCTGCAGATATTAAAACTTGGGTGATATTTGGGAAGTTTTAAGTACGTAGCCTGACGGTGGAAATCAAAAAACATGGGTTTCGGTGTTTTTTAGCGAGAAGCTTGTCTTCGACTATCAGATAGATAAGTAGGGTATAAGTAGCTAAGTTATATATGTTTTTCAGCCATTCTTATCGCTAGTTTCAACAGCTCATCGGTTGTCATATCTTTTAAAGGTGCTGCTTTAATTGTATCGTCTTTTTTCAGAACTTGTCCCATTACGTCCTGTTCGGATTGCATGTTGTGGTTTTTAGAGGTGTTAATATAATCTTGCATCAACTCGCGTAGAACAAGTGACTTGGTGTAGCCATTTTGCTCGACTACTTGCTTAAATTCATTGGCTAAATCGTAATCACAACGAATATGAATGGACGCCTGTTTAGATTTACTCATCAGTAGTGAACTCCTTTTACAAAATCAAAGTTTCTGTCGTAACTTATCTTGAAGCTATGATATTAAAGCGATGGTATGCATAGCTCTACTGTACCACTTGTAGCCCACTTTGCAACACATAGTCAAAATAGTCGATTATCGGCAAGATAAGATGAATAACAACATAAAAGGGTACTGTCATTGCCTTAGGGCGTGCCATCCATTAACATAATTGATGCAATGGAAATAGGGTGGTGTGTCAGAAAGTATGCTGAAGAAATAAAGGAGGGTGACAGCCAAAGCAAGATGATATATTTGAGGTTATGAAGACACAAATAGATATCAGCTGCCCCGACTGTCACAGTCCCAGTTTAAAGAAAAACGGCATAAAAAGCTATGGCAAGCAGAACTACCAATGCAAGGACTGCAAACGTCAATTCATTGGTGACCATGCCTTAACTTATAAGGGCTGTCACTCTAAAATAGAAGACATCATACGGCTAATGACGGTGAGAGGTTGCGGTGTTAGAGATATTGCTATTATAGCCTCAGTTAGTATTGGTAAAGTGCTTA
>NZ_RRYX01000230.1:0-1282 GCF_014861375.1 Psychrobacter sp. FME5
AAAAAAAGCCACCCTCTCTCGAGAATGGCTTTTTAGCTAACTATTTAACGTCTAAGAGTAGAGGTTAAAATTAGTTGCTTACGTTAGCAACAACACCAGCACCTACCGTACGGCCGCCTTCACGAATAGCGAAGCGAAGACCTTTGTCCATAGCGATTGGGTGGATAAGCTCTACGCCCATCTCAACGTTATCACCAGGCATAACCATTTCAGTACCGTCTTGTAATTGGATTGCGCCAGTTACGTCAGTGGTACGGAAGTAGAACTGTGGACGATAGCCGTTTAGGAATGGTGTGTGACGACCACCCTCTTCTTTGCTTAGTACGTATACTTCAGCGTCGAATTTGGTATGCGGGGTGATTGAACCTGGCTTCGCTAGTACTTGGCCACGTTGTACGTCTTCACGCTTAGTACCACGTAGTAGTACGCCACAGTTTTCGCCTGCACGACCTTCGTCAAGCAGTTTACGGAACATCTCTACACCAGTACAGGTGGTTTTTTGGGTGTCTTTGATGCCGACGATTTCGATTTCGTCACCAACTTTTACGATACCAGATTCAACACGACCAGTAACAACGGTACCACGGCCTGAGATTGAGAATACGTCTTCGATTGGCATTAAGAATGCTTTGTCGATGTCACGCTCTGGCTCTGGGATGTAGGTGTCTAGGATGTCTAGTAGTTCTACGACGGCTGGTTGGCCGTATGGACCTTCGTCGCCTTTAAGGGCTTGGGTCGCTGAACCTTTTACGATTGGGGTGTCGTCGCCTGGGAAGTCGTAGTCGTTAAGAAGTTCGCGAACTTCCATTTCTACTAGCTCAAGCAGTTCTTCGTCATCAACAAGGTCGCATTTGTTCATGAAGACGATGATGTACGGTACGCCAACCTGACGTGATAGCAGGATGTGCTCACGAGTTTGTGGCATTGGGCCGTCAGTCGCTGATACGACTAGGATTGCGCCGTCCATTTGGGCAGCACCGGTGATCATGTTTTTAACATAATCGGCGTGACCTGGGCAATCAACGTGGGCGTAGTGACGAGTGTCTGTGTCATATTCTACGTGTGAGGTGTTGATGGTGATGCCACGGGCTTTTTCTTCAGGAGCGCTGTCAATGGCTGCGTAGTCTTTGGCTTCGCCACCTGATTTGATTGCTGCTACGGTTGCGATAGCGGCGGTTAGGGTTGTTTTACCGTGGTCAACGTGTCCGATGGTGCCGACGTTGACGTGTGGCTTGTTGCGTTCAAACTTGGCCTTTGCCATGGGTATTTCCTCTTTTTTTGG
>NZ_RRYX01000231.1:0-1277 GCF_014861375.1 Psychrobacter sp. FME5
TGACCCCTGCCGTCAAATCCGTAGAACCAAACTTGGGAGATTTTAATTACGCAGCCTGACGATAAAAGTCAAACCACACCTGTCTTGGCGATTTATAGCCCAAGCTCTTTTGAATCCTAGTCTGATTATAATACAACTCAATATATCCAATAATATCTCTGATGGCTGCAAATCTTGTTTTATAGTCTTGGTGATATACAAGCTCGTTCTTTAATATGCCCCAGAAGCTTTCTATGGGTGCGTTGTCAAAGCAGTTGCCTTTAGCACTCATTGAGCCTTTAAACTGATGCTGCTTGATGATCTTGTGATAAGCGTGGCTACAGTACTGACTGCCTCTATCAGAATGCACAATTAGCCCTTGGCTTGGTCGTTTATTCTTGATTGCCATATTGAGTGCACGGCATACTAAATCTGCTGTCATGCGCTTATTAATGGCGTAGCCGACCAGCTCTTTGGTGTATAAATCTTTTACTCCTGCTAAGTATAGCCAACCCTCGCTTGTCCAGATATAGGTGATATCACTGACCCAAGACTCATTAGGACGCTTAGCATCAAACTGCTGATCGAGCACGTTTGGATAAACCATTTTATTATGGTTTGAGTCCGTGGTGACCTTAAAGCGTTTGTGGCGACGGCATTTGATGCCATGTTCTTCTTTGATACGTCTGACCATGTACAAGCTAATGTCATGGCCTTGCTCTATTAGCTTTGCATGCAGTCGCTCAACACCATAGCGCTCACGAGTTTCACTGTGAGCGGCTCTAACCAGTAGCTCAGACTGGTTACGATGTATCTGTTGGTCGCTGATATCGCGATTTATCCAGTCGTAATAGCTTGATGGCTTAACCCTTAATACACGGCACATAGAGACGATACTAAAGGCCTGTCTATTAGTTTTTATAAAGGCGTACTTCACTAACTGTTTTTCGCAAAGTACGCCGTGGCCTTTTTTAGGATCTCTCGTTCCTCTTCAGCCACTTTAAGCTGCCGCTTGAGCTGCTTTATTTCCTGAATAGCTGCCATAAGCTCAGGATCATATTGTTCTGTGCCGACAAGTTTGCCTTGATTGGCTTTATTGTTCCAATTAGATAACGTTTGCATCGCTATGCCAAGCTGCTTTGCGGTCGCTGAGATGTTGCCGTTATTGTCTGCTATCTTCTTAACGGCTTCTGCTTTAAATTGGGTGCTATAAGTTCTGATCTTCTTGGTCATGGTAAACTCCTCATCGAGTCGTTAGTTTACCAAGTTTATCTCTACGGTTTCTTCAGCATAGCTCA
>NZ_RRYX01000232.1:0-1227 GCF_014861375.1 Psychrobacter sp. FME5
ACGCTACTTTAACAAAAACCTCTTATCAGGTGTCCTAAATTAGTTGACCACTACACCTAAACCAGACAATATTAAAAAATCTAACTCATCAAGCTTGTACTTACTAGCAATAAATTTTGCAACTTTCTCTTGGCTAAGCGGTCCAGATAGCGTCTTCTTAATAGCATCTATGCCTACTTTTTTCTCGCGCTGGCATGCACGATCAAAAATTCCACGCTCCTCTAATATAGATATAAGAACTTCAAATATATTTAAGTGCTCAAATTTGTACTTACGATTTTCTAGCTTTTTCGTTATTGACTCTAAATTTTCACGAACCAGTATTTCATGCTTAGCTGGGTAGTCAAAAACCCAAAACCCGATTTCATTACCCAGGCCATCATTCTTTAGAAATTTAGGACTTTCAATCCTATCAAATATCAAATCTAATCGACGTTGTAATGCCTTCATACAGTACACTCCATAACCTCTATCAAATCGCCTCTATTGAGGCGTAGAAGCCACTCTTTTACTTCTGGCAGTAGATATACAGGATATATCTCGCGTTTACGACTATCGCTTAGATAATCACTATCAACTAATATTTTTATTACATTACTACCCAATTTTTTTATAGTTGATTCTGAGTATCTAAGCAAATCTGGATACTTTAAAACCTGTGTATCAATGAACTCACTCCAGGCATCGCGGGGTAAGTTTGGTTTATAAGTTCTTTTTGCCTCTGCTAGACTTAATCTCATAAAGTCTTCAACTATTGGAGAGTTGATCATTACAGCAACCAATAACAGTTGAATATAAGCTCTATCTGTCGCAGTCAACAACGACTGCATGAACTCATCACCCAATCCCTCAATTCGCTTTCGGATTGCTCTCATATAACGGCTAGAGGTTTTATCAGACTTCTTCTGTAGAATATTTTGCTCTACTATCAAAGATCTCAACTCATCTTCAGGTAACTTTTTAAGAAGAGACTCTGCGATAATTCTTGTTTCTGTAATCAGTAGACTACCTCCAATCAGGTCGCCCAGATAGTCTTGCATATCTACTGCACGCTTAGCATTATCAGTCATTTTATTAACTGCCTCCAATAAGATCAGTAAATTTTGTAATCATATCAAAATAAGGTGCTGCTCTGTCATATGTTTTAAATATGTGACAAGCATTTAATAGTACGGTGGTGTTCTAAAAAGTATGCTGGCATCAGACATAGCCATAATTGACATAGAA
>NZ_RRYX01000233.1:0-1181 GCF_014861375.1 Psychrobacter sp. FME5
TGCTTCACCCGACTTCTTTTATCATCGAACCAAATAAACTTTATGCCCTCATTGGACATAATGGTTCTGGTAAATCTAGCCTTATAAAAGCCATGGCAGGAGAGATGACACCCACGCAAGGTGGCATTGAAATAGAAAATACAGATTTGCGAAGTCTTTCTGCTAAAAGACTGGCGACGCATCTTGCCTATTTACCGCAAAATCTACCTGATGCAGGTGCTTTTACGGTCTATGAGCTTGTGATGTTGGGCAGATACCCTCATCAAAAATGGCTGCAAAAGCCGACTGCCAACGATCATCAACAAGTAGAAAAAGCTATCGCCCTCACTCAAGTTAACGCCTTTAGAGACCGCCAAGTATCGACGTTGTCAGGTGGTGAGCGTGCGCGCGTCTGGTTGGCGATGTGCCTTGCCCAGCAGACAAAGTATCTTCTATTGGATGAACCACTAGCGGCGCTGGATGTGGTCTATCAAATAGAAGTGTTAAAGCTGATTCGTCAATTGGTCGATGAGCAAGGCTTAGGTGTTGTGATTATCCTGCACGACCTAAATCTAGCAGCAAGGTTTTGTGATGAGTTTATCGCCCTAAAACAAGGCAAGCTGTGCCATATGAATGATGTCAAACACACCATGGAAAAGGATGTACTGCGCTCAATATTTGGTGTCGATTTTACCCTACTAACCCATCCTACCACTACTCATAAAGTCGCAGTTATATGAAAGCGCTCACCTTTTCGTTCGGGCTATGTGTGGCATTATGCTCAAGTTTATTGTTAAGCAGTTGCCAGTCGTCTGACGCCACCTCACAAGCACCACAAGCGCCACAAGCAATGTCACCTCAAGAAAGTCAAAAAGCGCCTAAAGTCATGACGCCCGATTGGGGTATTGCGGCGATGCTGACTGCCATGGGATACCCACCAGTTGCTATGGGCGACAAACCTTTCTATAGAGAATGGGTCGGTAAGCCTCTTATACCCGATACGACTCTCGACGTAGGAACACGCTATCAGCCCAATCCTGAAATGTTCTCTCAATTAGATTTAGATTTGGTCATAGACAACGCTTTTTATGCGCACCTGCGTCCTATGTACGGCGATTTGCCTATCCATTCTATTGAATTGACCAGCCCTAACAAAATTGCAAAGTGGGAGGACTTTATAGAACCCACGTTAGAATTGGGCC
>NZ_RRYX01000234.1:0-1167 GCF_014861375.1 Psychrobacter sp. FME5
GCACAGTCATCATGGGTTAAATGAGTACCGTAAGTTACGGTTTATTAAAGACTTTCTACTATCAAAGTCACTCAAATAGCATGAATTATGTCCATTAGCGACTACCTTCTACTTTTTAGCATGAATTTTGTCCATTACACCGAAAACAATCATGGCTTTGATTACGACCGGTTTGCTCTCATTACCTACTTTGGCATCAGATTCTTATGGTACGCCATTTGAAAGTAATGGTTTTGTCAAAGATGACTGGCAACTGGTCTGTGATAACACCTTGACTTGCCGAGCAGCGGGTTATAGTGCTGATTCAGCCAAATGGCGAGGCAGCATTTTGATGACGTTAAAAGCGGGTGAAAAAGTGCCTAGTATAGAGATTCTATTAAATGAGTGGGACTGGAATACCTCTGAGAGATTGGTTACTGAAACTGAGGCGCTGAATAATCCAGTTGAGCTATGGCTCAATGATAAGTTTTATGGAGAAGTTAAAAACAGCCAATTAACAAAATCTCAGACCATGCTGCTGATTAATCACGCTAAGAAAGCCAGCAAAATCGCATTCAAGATCGGTACTCATCAATGGCAAGTATCTGACCTAGGGATGGCTGCCGTGCTACTAAAACTCGATGAGGTGCAAGGTCGAGTAGGTACGCCACTAGCCCTTGTCAGTAAGAATAGTTTAAATCGGCAAACCAATAAAGCCGCCAAACCAAAACCGGTACTCAAAAAAGCGCCTGTTTATTTGGAGGAAGAGCACAAGCAGTTGGACTCCTCAAAGTTGGCATATTTTCAAAAGAATATTGATAAATGGGTAAATATTAACTCTAAAAAATTAATAGGCTCAAAGGACGTGATGGGAGATTGTGAGCTGGTTAATCCAAAAACCGACGCGTATCAACAGAGGTCTGAATATGAGTCCGATATGGTTGGTTGGGACTTTATACCAGTAGATGACAGCCATACGTTAGCGGCACATGGTTGTTGGACAGGTGCTTATAATGAAGGCTATGGTTATTGGCTTATCGATCATAAATATCCTAACCATCCACAACTGATTACCACCGCTGGTAGTGACTATTACGAGGGTAAAATAACTGCCGCTCATAAAAGCAGAGGTCTGACCCCTGCCGTCAAATCCGTAGAACCAAACTTGGGAGATTTTAATTACGCAGC
>NZ_RRYX01000235.1:0-1146 GCF_014861375.1 Psychrobacter sp. FME5
AGGCTCTGTTTTAATAGTGTGTTGATATAACTTATTGATAAATGATATAATGACTCTACAGGCTTTGATTTATAAGGGTTTAACCATGTCAACCGCCACAAAAAACATCGACATTCTCAAACAGTTATTCAACAACCTTTCTGAGAAAGAAAAACAGCTCTTTCTTGGTGATATTTCAGGTCAAAATTCTCTTGAAAAAGTTATTGCAGCTAAAGAGGTATCAAAATGCCCTCATTGCGACTCTACCCATTTCGTCAAAAATGGCACTAAATGCAACAACCAACGCTACTTGTGCCGTGACTGCAAAAAATCATTTGTTGAGCAAACAGGCACTATATTATACAACTCGCAAAAAGGCATTGAGGTTTGGGAAAAGTATATCCACTGTATGATTGAGAAGTACCCCTTACGCAAATGCGCCAAAATATGTGATATCAATTTGGCTACCGCCTTTGCATGGCGACACAAGATACTTGATGCGCTACAAAATATGATGACTGACGTTGAGCTTGATGGTGTCGTGCAAGCTGACGAAACATTTACCGCAATATCATATAAGGGTAATCACAAGTCTTTTAAATTGCCACGTATAGCCTATAAGCGAGGAACTAAGGCGAGTAAGCGTGGCTTATCAACAGAAAAGGTTTGCGTTCCTTGTGCCGTCAACTTAGATGGTCTATCCGTTGCTAAGATATCAAACCTAGGCAAACCATCATTAAAAGACTTGCAGAAAGTATTAGATGGCAATATCTCAAAAAACTCAGTATTTGTTACTGACTCGCTGCGTCCTTATCAAAAACTATCACTGGATATGGAGCTAAATCACATCCGTATTGCTACTAAGAAACGCAGTAATGGCTTATTCAATATCCAAATGGTCAATAACTACCACAGTAGGCTTAAAGACCTGATAACGCACCGCTTTAAGGGTGTGGCTACTAAGTATTTGAACAACTACCTTGTGTATCATAACTTTGTTAATTTTGCTAAAGGGTCATCAGAGAGTAAAGAGTCCGTACTGCTAGATTTTATTCGTAACACGCTATGCACAAGCAAGACTGCTGATTTGTCTAGTCGTCCTGCTGTACCTGTCTAACCATTAAGGCTGTTGGGCTGTACTCTATCTTTTTATTTAGATAAAGCTAG
>NZ_RRYX01000236.1:0-1141 GCF_014861375.1 Psychrobacter sp. FME5
AAACGACTTATCTAAATTATTTTATGATATTTGTCCAAGGCATAACTCTTTTATGATGCAGTGACTATAGTACTGGCTCATCACTTGCCTTTGTTTGTGCCGTCAAAGGCTACAAATTTAAGATTGTGTCATCAAATGCTTTTGCTTCAGAGAAATTAAAAACCATGGCAGCTTTTGGGGCTGACTTAGATCTCATATACAGTAAGTCAGGAAAAATTAGCGCAGATCTTATTCCTGATATGATTAGTAGGTCAATTGAATACGGAAAGAAAGAGAATTACTTTCTTACTGATCAATTTTCAAATTTAGATGCGCTACTAGGCTACGAGACGATTGGCCAAGAGATTGTTGAACAATTTCCTAAAGGCGTAGATGGATTTTGTGGTGCGGTAGGCGTTGCTGGTATGGTAATGAGTGTTGCCAAAATACTAAAAAAGATCAATCCTAATACTAAAATATGTGTACTTGAACCTGCAACCTCTCCGTTTATATCGAAAGGATATGCTGGTGAGCATCATGTAGAGGGAATTGGTATTGGCTTTAGGCCTCCTTTTTTGGATGATCATCTTTACGACGAAGCTTGGGGTATCTCTGAATCTGAAGCGCGCAATATGTGCAAAGAGCTAGCTGAAAAAGAAGGTATTCTTGCTGGTACTTCTACAGGGATAAATGTGGTAGCCGCAATCAAATTGGCTAAAGAATTAGGACCTGGGAAAACTGTCGTGACTGTTGCATGTGATACAGGACTTAAATATATGGCTGGTGGTCTATTTGATACTCAAATAGAACAATAGAATCCATTGTACGAGTAAGAAAAGCTCAAGATTTTATATGAACCGTCCCGGTATTGTCATTGTCGGAGACCTAATATTCTAAGAGAATACGACAATGAAAACACGACACTATACTTAATTACAAAAATAGGCGGTATAACATTAATGCTCATTGCCGTTCTATTGTTTGTAAGTGTGGTGCTTACTGTCTAAAAGCATTCGCTCGTTAATAAAAAACTGCTTAGATTAACACATGAAGTGCAATACCAAATGTGAGGTGAAAAAAAGACCTAGATGCGCTAGCATCAAAGTTTTTATCCACCGACCAAAGTGAGATTGCAACCATGAACTATACACATCTAAGCCTA
>NZ_RRYX01000237.1:0-1116 GCF_014861375.1 Psychrobacter sp. FME5
CATTAATGCCATCATACCTAGCAGATTAAATGCCAATAGCAATCCAGATAACAGCGCGTTAGACATACTATACATTTTCCATCTGAAGCTTTGAACGACTAGGCGACTTTATTTTTTGCTGGTGAGATGCTTTCTTAAAACTGACCACATAAGTAATATAAGCAAACAGCAGCGCTAGAATAAAAAACATAACGTCAAAGCTGATAAACAGCACATCGACGCTCAAGATACTGTGAAGCAATCCGCGCTCGGTAGTTAGGCTGTTGAGTAGCGGTGTGAATAAAAGTAATAGAGTAATTAATGATAATAATAGACGCCATGCATGACGACTAGAGAGTAATAACGTCAGCAAGAAACCAAACGCCCAGATGATAAAAAACCCATCTACCTCCCACTTGCCTCGCCCTAATAACTCTAACGACAATAGACGATTGAGCCATAAAAAACCTATCATCGCTAAAGGCAATCCCGCCAGCGTCGCAATATTGAGCTTTTCTACTAACCAAAATCCCCAATCAGGCTTATCTATAGTGAATAATTGGCGGCGACGTTTAACCGTCCAAAGCACTAAGCCTGTTGCAATCATACCGCAGCCCGCTGCGCCACATAAAAAGTACAACCAACGCAACCAATTATCCGCAAAGCGTCCTGCATGCAAACCTATCATGACCGCTTGTGTTTGGACAGCGAGCGGCGGCGGTCGACTGTCTTTGAGTACTTCCCCTGTTTGCCCATCATAAATACGAAATACCCCTAACGTTGATAATTGATGCTCAGCTTTACCGTCGATAATAATCATACTTTGGTCAGTATTGGGATGATTAATACTGACACTGGTCACGGTATAATTAGGGTTGCGTTTTTGCCAATCAGATTGTGTCGTGGCAAGCAATGGAGCAATACTAGCCATAGGGGCAGCCTGTAACTCGGTTGCATCCGCTGCCCGATAAGAGTAAATTTCCTTAAAAAACTGCTCATTATCTACCCCAGATACCATGCCTGCCCACGGCATATATAAGGTTATTAAGGTTATGATGCCGGTAAAGGTAATCATCAAATGGAACGGTATTGGCAGCACAGAAAAAGCATTGTGCGCATCAAGCCACGAGCGTTGCC
>NZ_RRYX01000238.1:0-1093 GCF_014861375.1 Psychrobacter sp. FME5
ACGTTACTTTAATCAAAACCTCTTATCAGGTGTCCTAAATTAGTTGACCACTACACTATGACCCAAGCACCCAAGCGGCTAGTACCGATACTAGTCCTACTTGGCGCTCGACACATGCCGCTATCAGCGTAGGTGATACCACAGACGCTGATTCTGCTAACTGGACCACTCGTCAAATCACAGGTGTGGCCGCTGGTACGGAAGATACCGATGCTGTCAACATTGCCCAGTTCAAAAAGGTGCAAGCCACAGCGGGTACCGTGGCAGGCGCGGTCATGTACGATGATACGGCGACTAAAGATAAAGTCACTTTCGGCGGTATCGGAGCTGCCACACCAGCAGCCCTAACCAATATCGCCGCTGGCACCAGTGCTTTAGACGGTGTCAATTTCTCACAGATTCAAAACATACCTAATGCCTTTGGTGGTGGCGCAAGCTTTGACGCTAGCGGCTCTTTTCAGCCACCTAGCTATACTATCAATAGCAAAAACTTCAATAATGTAGGTGATGCTTTTGATGAAGTGGATAGTCGTTTGACCACTCTATCTGGTCTAGGCGGTGTGGCTGGTGATAGCGCCTATCAAGTAGCGTTAGATAATGGCTTTTCGGGTTCAGAATCGCAGTGGCTCGATAGCTTACAAGGCGTAAAAGGGGATAAGGGTGACCAAGGACTCAAGGGTGATCAGGGGCTTAAAGGTGACAAAGGTGATAAAGGCGATCCAGGAATAGGCGCGGGCGGCGGCGGTGTCCCAGGCCCGATTGGACCGCAAGGCCCTAAAGGTGACCAAGGTGATCAGGGGCCTATTGGTGTCTCAGGCGCAGATGGTATGGATGGTGCTGATGGCATGAATGGTCAGAACGGTCAGAACGGTCAGAACGGTCAGAACGGTCAGAACGGTCAGAACGGCCTAAACGGTCAGAATGGCCTAAATGGTGTTGACGGTACACAAGGCCCTAAGGGTGACAAAGGTGATCAAGGACTACAGGGCTTGGCTGGTACTAATGGTATCGATGGTCAGGACGGTGCTGATGGTTTAAACTGTAGTGGTCAACTAATTTAGGACACCTGATAAGAGGTTTTGATTAAAGTAAC
>NZ_RRYX01000023.1:0-38585 GCF_014861375.1 Psychrobacter sp. FME5
CCTTGGACAGCCTGAACGGCTATCGCTGATAAGCAAGCTTGCAGAGCAAGACAAAAGCGTCAGTAAACGCCGACTATGTGACTTATTTGGCATCATTAAAAGCAGCTACTACTATGGCACACAGACTAAGCCTATCGATATTGAACGTGTCAAACTCAAAGCCTTGATACGTCAAATATTCAATGACTCCAAACAATCAGCTGGGGCTCGCACCATTGTCGCCATCCTGTGGAATGAGCACAGTATTAGGCTAACGCGTTACTTAGCTGCCAAGATTATGAAGCAAATGAAACTGGTCAGTTGCCAGCTCAAGACCCACAAATACAAGCACGCTGATCAGGAACATAAAACCCATGACAACCTTTTAAAACGCAGATTTAGCCCAACGGCGCCCAACCAAGTCTGGACGGGCGATGTCACTTATATTCGCATTAAAGGCGGCTGGTGTTACCTAGCCGTTGTTTTAGACCTGTACGCCCGTCGTGTGGTGGGCTTTAGTGTCTCAGACTCACCCGATAGTATTCTGACAGGTAACGCTCTGAAAATGGCGTATCAGACGAGACTCAAACCAAGTGGTGTGTTATTTCACTCAGATCAGGGCACGCATTACACCAGTAAGAAATTTGCTGAATCAATCGATGATTGCGACGGTATGACACAGAGTATGAGCCGTCGTGGAAATTGTTGGGATAACGCCCCAACTGAGCGCTTCTTTAGAAGCTTCAAAACAGAGTGGATGCCAAAGGGCGGTTATGAGAATATCGCTGAGGCTAAAAGTGCCATTAGTGATTATATCTGGGGCTACTATCAAACCGTGAGACCGCACACTTTCAACAATTATTTAACACCAGCTGAAACAGAAAGACGTTACTTTAATCAAAACCTCTTATCAGGTGTCCTAAATTAGTTGACCACTACAGTAATCCTTGCACGCCAAGTGGCGCGGCTTTGCAAATCTGTTGGGCGATAGTTAGCGCGCGCTCGTATTCTGTGCCATTTGGCACGACTTCACTGACCAGATTTAGCCTATCAGCGGTTTGCGCATCAAAGTTTTTACCTGTTAATAGATACGGCATGGCTTTTTGCCAACCAGCAGCAGCGACAAAGCGAACTGTTGCCCCGCCAAACGGCATGATGCCGCGCTGGACTTCCATTTGTGCAAAGCTGCAGTTATCACTAGCGATAACCACATCACTATTGAGCATTAATTCAATCCCAGCGGTAAAGCAGGTCCCTTGTACCGCAACGACGACAGGCTTAGTGCGCAATTTTCCACCGATGCCCCACGGGTCGATTTCGTCGGCAGCGAACTCAAACGCACCTTTATCCCATTTATCCTGTAGCTCCATCAAATCAAGCCCAGCGGTGAAGTGCTCACCATGAGCGAATATCAGCGCACAGCGAAGATTGGCATCGTTTTCATAGTTAGTGAGTGCCTCAGACAGTTGCTTAATCATATGACTGTCAAAGGCATTGCGTTTATCGGCGCGATTGAGCCCGATTAGGCAGATATAGCCATCGGTTTTATAAGTAATGCGATTGTTCGTATCACTGTTAATAGCGTTGTCAGTAATATTATTAGCCATATTGTGAGCAGTCATAACTTTATCCTTGTTACAGTATTGATTATCAGTCTGCTTTTAATATAGACATCTCCGCTCTATAACACAAGCCGCGACATCGCCACTATTTTCAGTTGACCTCACTTACGATAATGTGCAACTATTATCCAAATCAAGACATCACTCAGAGCACTTTATGGAATTTTGGCACGGTTTTTTGCTTATCACTAGCGTTCATCTACTCGCTGCCGCCTCCCCTGGCCCTGATTTTGTTTTGGTTTCGCAGCAAACGTTAGCAAAAGGCCGACGCACGGGTTTGATTTGTAGCCTCGGTATTACTTTTGGTTTAGCCGTACATATTATCTATTCGGTGCTAGGACTGGCAACGTTGATTGCCCATTCGCAGCCACTACTGACCGCTATTAAATGGTTGGGCGGCAGTTATCTTATTTATCTGGGGTGGCAAGGTATTCAAGCCAAACCTAAAAAACCAACAGAGCTAGAAATTCCAGCAGAGCCAATAGACTCAGGCGTTAACGTTTCACCAGACATAATTAACGATCGAACCACGAGTGCTGGTAAAAATAGCGCTAATAAAAAGCTGCCTACTGACACTGAATCGACCGCGGCTATTCTGCGCCGTGGCTTTTTTTGCAATGTCTTTAATCCAAAAGCACCAGTATATTTTGTGGCGATATTCACCCTTGTACTATCACCCAGTATTCCGCTTTGGCAGCTGGCGATTTATGGCGTTTGGATGATGGTTTTACAAATGGCCTGGTTCAGCACGGTGGTGATGTTGCTTTCTATCCCTGCCATTCATCGACGATTTCAGCGTTTTGAGCATTGGATAGACCGCGTATTGGGTACAGCAATGATAGTACTGGGATTAAATCTTATTTTACGTAGTCGATAAGACGTTAGTCACTGGTGAAATCTGCTAAACTGGTTGATTATATTCAAACATCAAAGCCCGATACTATGACCAGTAAGCCTATGAACCGTCGCCCGACCGCCAATAATCACAGAAATCGCTCGCCTGAAACTGCCAAAAAACTCGGCCAGCTGCATCCGCGCAACCCACATCAGGGTCGCTATGACTTTGAAGTATTGACCCGTGCCTTACCTGAGCTTGCCAAGCATACCATTACCAACCCTAAAGGCGAGTCGACGATTAACTTCTCTGACAGTGCCGCCGTACGTGTACTCAATCAAGCGTTATTGGCACATTATTATGGCGTTAAATTTTGGGATATTCCAGAAGGTTACCTATGTCCACCGATTCCTGGACGTGCTGATTATATTCACTACATTGCCGACTTATTGGCGCAGACCACCCATGTGAATAAAGATAATACGCCACCGACTGGCAAAGAAATTCATGCCCTCGATATCGGTACGGGTGCAAGTGTAATCTATCCCATTATTGGTAGTCAAAGCTATGGTTGGCGCTTTACTGCTAGTGACATCGACCCTATTTCTGTCAACACTGCTGCACTTATTTGCAAATCCAATCCCAAGCTAAAAGCTGCGATCAAAGTAAAATTACAACCTGAGCCTAAGCGTATTTTTGCTAATATCATCGGTCGTCAAGATTACTTTGATGTGGTCGTTTGCAACCCACCGTTTCATGCTTCATTAGAAGAAGCGATGGAAGCCAATAGTCGCAAGCAGCATAATCTGCAAAGACATCGCGGTAAGAACGAAAACGAACAAATCAGTCGACGCTCAACCAAGGCTGGTAATGCTGCGCAAAATCTAAACTTCGGTGGTCAGCACAAGGAACTATGGTCTGAGGGTGGCGAGATTGCTTTTTTAACCAAGATGATAAAAGAAAGTCAGGATTTTGCAGAGCACGTCGGCTGGTTTACCAGCTTAGTGTCGAAGTCTGAAAACGTCAAACCGTTGCAACTGCTATTAAAGCAGCTCGATGTCACGCAAATGCGTATTATTGAAATGAGTCAGGGTCAAAAGAACACCCGTGTGTTGGCATGGCGCTTTGATACTGACGAAGAATAATCAATAAAAACCTTATTAATCGAAGTTTCACGTGAAACAAAAAAGCAGCGCTATAACTCTTATAGCGCTGCTTTTTATTAGGAAAATGAGTTGAAATACGGTAGTTATACCATTCACAAAAATTAGAGTATAGTTAAAATACTTTAAAAAACGCTACGATACTGCTGGTATAGTTTTTTTGTAGCCTCTGTCTGCGTAGGCACAGCAAGCTATAAAAAACTGTACTAGCAGTACGTGATGTATCGATTTTACTTTTCACTGACTATAGTAAGGGAAACGAGTGTAAGTACTAAGCCTTGTAGACTAAACGAGTTTGAAGGGTTTAATCTTACTTTTTGGATTTGGTATTCATTAGCTAAAAAACATCACTTTTAAGCCAATCAAAATAAGCACCAAGCCACCTAATGCTTCCGCTTTATCCTCTAACCACGTACCAGAACGCCAGCCCAAATAAACACCAAACAGCCCAAAAATAGCAGTCACTAGCGCGATAATCAAACAAGCCAACCATGCATTAAGCGCCAACAAATTAAGCGTAAAACCTGCTGCCATCGCATCAATACTGGTTGCTATTGCAAGGGTAAATAGGGTGCGATGATTGATATTGTTGTTTCTATTATTTATGGCGTTAACAGCATCATCTGTGTCGGCTTTTAGGTGCAGCGCACTATCTACCGCATCTTCCCCATCAGCAGTAAACACCTCATAAAGCATTTTACCACCGAGGCTGATAAGTATCATGCCGCCAATCCAAGGCGCAGCAGCAGCCAACCAGCCTAACAGTGCTGCGCCCAATAAATATCCAATTAGTGGCATTACACCCTGCGCGATACCAAAATACAAACCAGCATAAATGGCTAAACGTAGCAAATACTGCTTACTCTGTTTTTTCGATTTAGCCCCTAGCCCAATCGCAACAGCAAATGCATCCATTGCCAAAGCTATAGCAAGTAGTATGACTTCGATCATTTCATTCTTCGCTTCTTTTTGCTTATTGTCATAAGTTTCACGTGAAACGCTACATCAATCTAATCGTTTACCTTTTCCCAAAAACTACGCTTTTTACCATGCTTATCTTTAAGCGTAATGACGTATTCGTTATGAGTCGCAAGTTCATTATAAAGCTTAGAGGATTTACTAATAATCGTATCAAGCTTTGTTAGACGATTGAAGTAGCGAGCTGCGTGACCATAAGCCTTGCTGCGAGAGCTGTCTAGAATATCGTTAAGCAAACTGCGATAAATAACAACTTGAAGTAAATCTGTCTCAGCTGGCAAATCCTTTAACATGCCTGCTAGATCTGTATAATGCACATCAGCAAACTGGCAATGACGGGCAACTGCGACCTCATTGGCAAGCTCAATCTCTCCTATCTCTAGCAGTAGCGATGTTGCGATAAATACATTTTCTTGTTGGTCTGCCAGCTCATAAGCTCTTTTTCGCCACTGAGCTTGCAGAGCAGGACTGGCCGCAGCCATGATAGCTTTTAGCCGCGAAGGGGTTGGTTGTAGCTCAAACGCCTCGCCTAGCACCTCCATGAGCGCATCGGTATCTTTTTGCATGTGGTGTAGGTTACTCAGCCAATCCAAGCGTCTGATCTTATCCATCAAACCATCGCTTTGCCACTCTTCATTTAAGTAGTGTAGTGCCTTATCAAAAGCTCTTTGATTTAGCAAAAATGTTAGCAACTCTTCTAATCTTCGAGGATGAACCGGTCTAGTCTCTTGCATCTCAAAAAAGCTGGTTTCAAAAAAACTCACATCACCTAGCGCCCTTGTTAGATTTTTTATGGCGATCTCAATTACCATTTTTTCATAGTTAATTGAAAAAGCATCATCGCTTAAAGGGCTGTTTTGCCTTTCATTGAGTGTATCTTCATTTGCCTTTTTTGTTTGGATAATCCCGCGCTCTTGTTGGTAATCAGCGATCAATCCACGTATCTCAGGCTCAGATAACAGCTGACCAATATTTTCTAATAAATTATCTTTAGTACCATACTCATTATCATCAGCCAGCGCTTTTACTTTCTTTACCCAAGCGTGACTGAGTATATCGCGCTCATCAACAGCGATGTCCTGCTTTTCTTGCTCATAGCAAGTGTTAGCAACTGTCAACCAAGACAAGGTTAACCTTCTATACACGTCACCAATATAACCGTTCGAGTCATCAGCACGTTCTAAGCTAGCATTAGTAGACTCTATAAATAACTCAAGTAACGTCAAGCATTCTTGTGGTTGCTCAGGATAAAGGCTCATTATGTCACTGGCTAAGTGCTGAAGCTCAGTAGCAAATTCGCTAGACTCCCAGTAATCTACAAACTTCCTTCGTCTTCTAAGTCCTTTTAGGGTAGTGGTTAACTTTTTTATGAGCTTAGGCTTATCTGACTGTAATAGCAGACGCTCAATTTTTTTATCTAGCATTTTATCTACACCATACACATCAGCGACAAAATCAACTAAGGCTGTTTTTGGTAGTTGTGATAAATACTTCTTTTGTTCTGTGTTTAGCATGGTATTTTCCTCACTATCTTATTTACTTTGTTTCACATGAAACAAAAAAAGTCATCCTGCTAGCAGGATGACTTTATAGAATAAACAGGCTAATTTCAAATATTAAATATCCAGATTAGATACCGTCAATGCATTCTCTTCGATGAAAATACGGCGCGGCTCGACATGATCGCCCATTAGACAGGTAAACATATGGTCAGCGGCAATCGCGTCTTCAATCGTCACGCGTAGCATACGACGGTTTTCAGGATCCATCGTCGTATCCCAAAGCTGATCCGCGTTCATCTCACCCAGCCCTTTATAACGCTGCACAGATAGACCTCGACGCGCATCCATCATCATCTGCTGCCATAGATAATCAAAATCACGTACTGGAATATCTTTGGTCGTACCCGCCGATGCTTCACGGCGGATAAAGGCATCCTCTGCAAGCAAGGTATTCCACTCGCTCGATAAGCGCAGCAGCTTGCTGTATTCGCCTGAATTAATAAAGCTAGCATCCAACAAATAATGATGGGCCAACTGATGCACATAAACAGTAATACGTGGGAGCCACTGTGCTTTAGTGGTTAACGTTTCACCATCTACCGCTACTTCAGCCTCTACTTCTGGTTTCATACCCAACAAATCAGCAGCGGCGGCATCCATATTTTTTGGCTGCGGCGCATGAATATTAACCAACTCAATCTCAGGGTTTAAGTCACTACCGAAGCGCTCAAGCTGGGTTTGCATGGCTTCTTTCCATGCTTGCATCGCTGACTTGTCATAAGTCATGTCGGTGCTAAGCTTCGGCGTATGCGTCAAGGCATCTAAAACCACCGCCGGAAAACGAATCTGCAAACGTGCTTTTATCAGCTGCGTTTGGTTATAATCATTGAGTAGTGTTTCTAACGCTTGGCCAGTGATGGCAGGCGCGTCAGCACTGATATGTAGCTTAGTGCTATCAATCGTCGATGACAACAAATACGCTTTTAGCGCTTCATCGTCTTTTAGATACAATTCTTGACGGCCTTTTTTTACCTTATAAAGCGGTGGCTGAGCGATATAAATGTAACCGCGCTCAATGAGCTCAGGCGTTTGACGGAAGAAAAACGTCAATAGAAGGGTGCGAATATGTGAACCATCGACGTCCGCATCGGTCATGATGATGATTTTATGATAGCGCACTTTATCAGGATTATATTCATCTGGGCCGATACCGCAGCCAAGTGCGGTAATCAGGTTACCGACTTCAGCAGAAGACAGCATTTTGTCAAAACGGGCACGCTCAACGTTGAGGATTTTACCTTTTAATGGCAAAATCGCTTGGGTCTTACGGCTACGACCTTGCTTAGCACTACCGCCTGCAGAGTCACCCTCCACTATGTATAGCTCGGATAATGCAGGGTCTTTTTCTTGGCAATCTGCTAACTTGCCCGGTAAACCAGCAATATCCAAAGTAGTCTTACGGCGAGTCATCTCACGTGCCTTACGCGCCGCATCACGCGCACGTGCCGCATCGATAATCTTACCGGCGATTGCTTTACCAGCGCTTGGGTTTTCAAGCAGATAATCATTAAACTTATCATGCATCGCTGATTCGACAGCCGATTTCACTTCGCTTGAGACCAGCTTATCTTTAGTCTGACTCGAGAACTTTGGATCTGGGACTTTAACAGAGACAATAGCGGTCAAGCCTTCACGGGCATCATCGCCGGTTGCGACGACTTTTTCTTTTTTGAATAAGTTTTCACGATCCATATAGCTGTTTAAACCACGGGTCAATGCCGAACGGAAGCCAGATAAATGCGTCCCACCATCGCGCTGCGGGATATTATTGGTGAAACAAAGTACTTTTTCGTTATAAGTATCGGTCCATTGCAACGCCACTTCGACACTGATGCCATCATCTTGTTCACTGACAAAATGAAAGACCTCGTTAATGCCATCTTTGCCAGCATTGATGTAACTGACAAATTCTGACAAACCACCTTTATGCTCAAACTCATGACGCTTATCGATACGCTCATCGGTTAGGACGATACGCACACCAGAGTTGAGGAATGATAATTCACGTAAGCGTTTGGCTAAAATATCGTACTCAAAGATGGTGCCAGTAAATACGTCATTACTGGGGTAAAAGCGGATTTGCGTACCAGTTTGCTCGGTCGCTTCCATCTGTTGAATTTCGCTGTCAGGGACACCATCAGTATAAGTCTGATTGTAATGATAACCTTCACGCCAGATATTCATCTCAAGCGTTTTGGATAGCGCATTAACCACCGAAACACCGACACCATGTAAGCCGCCCGAAACTTTATAGCTATTATCATCGAACTTACCACCTGCGTGCAGTACGGTCATAATAACCTGCGCCGCAGACACGCCTTCTTCTGGATGGATATCGACGGGAACACCGCGACCATTATCCATCACACTGACAGATTCGTCTTCATGGATAATGATATCAATTTGATCACAATGACCAGCGAGCGCCTCGTCAATAGAGTTGTCCACCACCTCAAAGACCATATGATGTAGACCCGTACCGTCATCGGTATCACCGATATACATACCAGGGCGCACGCGTACTGCTTCTAACCCACGCAATACACGAATATCTTTGGAGCTATAATCAGACGGTAACCCTTCAGAAACCACATCTGGTGCAGTAGTTGCTGCCACGTGGTCTGTCGTTAATTGCTCGTGGTCGGTAGGTAATGAATCACTCATGTGCATTCCTTAATCTAGCCGTAATCAGCCGTTTGTTATGAGCGCACCACTACGATGACGCTTTATAACGTTATTTTGGACTTAAATACTTGAGACTTAAATATTGTAGTCAAAACCTTTGATATGCATTATTGGTTAAAACAGGGTTAACCAAAAAATTTGAGTGTTGATATCGACTTAAAAGCAACTTAAGTTCCAGCGTTTCACCTGTCTAACATTGGCTTCTTTTTTTTAAACATTATCAAAGCCAATGGAGTAAATGAAACGTATAACTATCAACTACTTATAAAATTACGGACAATAAAAATCATCCATATAATGCCATCAAATAACTTACTGAAAACAGGACAAAAATAAAGCTCTATTTTAGCATTTTTTTGCCTCTAAGTCACTGTTTACTGAGAGCTTTATCAATACTAAGCGCCCTTTTTAAAATAGTGATTGTTTTGATAAAAAGATGAGATGAAGAACCATAGATTTGAAGGTTTTATAGAAAGAGAAGTGAGCAATGAGAATGCTGATGGTAAAAAACTCTATCAAAAAAACAAAGTACTTATAAAGCTAAAATATCACCTTGTTTCACATGAAACACTTTAGGTTCTGACCATAACTGTTGCACCAAAGGCACAATATCATCGGTCAAACTGGTCATGAATACTTGACACGGCAGCCGTGCTAAAGCCGATAGTAGAATCTGTATCGCCCGACCATCTAATTCTGCGGTGATATCGTCTAATAATACGACTGGTGTGGCTTTTAATTTTGAGTCATTGCTCGGTAAACCCGTATCGCTTTCAGCATTAAGTAACAATGGTAACTGTGACAAGCGTAATGCCGTGATGAGTAACTTTTTTTCACCACGAGACAATACATTAGCGGCCTGCTCTTTTAGGATGGGCAACTTAGTACTTACCTCATTTTTTAACGGCGCACTCGTCTGTGTGTGCTCACGACTCATGTCAACTGCCTCATTCGAGCGCCAATGCACATGAACATCAGCACGATGATTGCCGATACGGGTATAGCCCAATTGCAAATCCTGCTCTAGACGCTCGTTGAGCTGTACGTCAAGCGCAACATTGGTATCATAGCCAGCGTTATAGCTCAGACTCAATTGCTCAGCATAAGCTGGCAATAATTGCACAATGCTTTCAGAAAAATAAGGCTGCCACTCTGTAAATATACGCTCACGATAATGATGGATAAGCGCTGCATGATTACTAAGCCCTCTATCCCATGATTTTAGCTCAGCGAGTTGCACTTGGGTTAAATGACGGGTCTTTTTTAGCAAACTATTGCGCTGTTTTAGCAGTCGTTGATACGCTACCCATTGCGGATGAAAGCCTTGTTTCATGTGAAACACCAACCAATCTAATAGCTGGCGACGACTGGCACTACCCTGCTCTAACATATCCATGGTCGATGGATCTATCAGTAGTGTTGGCAGTTGCTCGGTTAGGATGCTTTGGTTATAAACGGTGGTTTGATTAAGACGTAGAATGGTCGTCGCATCGATTTGCTTTTGAATGGCTAAGGTACTGCCATCAATGAGCTTAGCATAGACGATGGCTGCTGGTTGATGATGCTGAACATAGCGCTTTGGTTGACTATGCCGAAAGCTTTTACCACGGGATAATAAGAATATAGCTTCAAGTAACGAGGTTTTCCCACTACCATTGGCACCGATAATGACATTGCAAGCAGCTGATGATAAGTTGACATAGGTTAAGTTGCGAAGATGAGATATTTGCAGACGTTCAATCATAGTACCGACAGCCGCCTAGTGAGATTGCTGTTTTAATAACAGGCAAAAGTTTGATAAACCAGTTAAATATAGAAGGTTATATTATATAATATAGCACTCGATTTAAGAGTGCTTATATTTATATATAGGGCGTGTTTGATCCTTCGGCGATGGCACTAACAGAGACTGCAAAAGATTTATAACCAATACACTGTATCGTCTTTATAGTGAATCTACTATATACGCATCGGCATAATGACATATTGATGAAACTCATCATTCAGTTGATTGACCAAAACGGAAGCATTTGATTGGCTCATGTGCATTTGCAAATCGCCTTGGATGACACCCAATACATCTTGCAGATATGCAGCATTAAACGATAGCTCCATTGGCTCACCTTGATATTTTGCCTGAATCATCTCCACCGCTTCATCTTGCTCAGCGTTGTTGGCACGTACTTCTACCATGCCATCACTGGCAAAATTAAACACCACACCGCGAGATTTTTCATTACTTAAAATTGCTACACGGCGCAGCACATCGGTCATTTTTTCTTGATTGAATAACGCCAGTTTATCCGTATTGCTTGGCATAACGCGGCGATAATCAGGGAATTTGCCATCTATCAAACGCGCGGTAAAGGTCACCATCAGATTTTCACTGACCTGCCCTGCACTATCCACATCGCCGAACGGCAAACTTACTTGCAAAAACTCACGCCCGAAGCTCAGTGTCACTGCGTTGTCTTGATCACCAAGCATTTTACCTAGCTCAGCGGCCAAGCGTTCAAGCTCAATCACCGCTTTACGCGGCAAGATAGCCTGCATATTTAAATCAGCATTCACATCGATAACACTGCGCGCCAAAGCCAATCGGTGCCCATCGGTCGCGACCGTCGTCAATTGCTGCTGTGACACATCAAACAACATACCAGTGAGGTAATAACGCACATCTTGAATCGCCATCGCAAACTGGGTCTTATGAATCAAATCCGTCAGGCGGCTACGACTGATGGTCAAGGGTGTGATGTTTTCAGGATTGCCCAAACTTGGATAGTCTTCGCTAGGTAATGTCCCCAAGGTGAAGCGGCTTTTGCCACTGGTCAGCAAACAGCGTTCATTTTCTTGAGTGGCGAGATTGACTTGCGCTTGAGCAGGCAGCGACTTACAGATATCTTTCAATTTCGTCGCCGGCAAAGTCGTTGTACCCGCTTCGATACAAGCACCCGCAGGCAATTTCAACGTCGATGTCAGCTCTACTTCTAAGTCAGATGCCGTCAAAATAAGCGCTGACTCAGACAGCTGTAACTTAATATTGCCCAAGATGACCATATTGTGGCGCTTATCCGCCGCCTTGGCTATCAAGTTAATGGCTTTTAGTAACGACTCTCGATTAATCGATAATTGCATGCTTAGTTACTCTTGTTTAAAGGGTTTTCTTGTTTAGATGACTTTTTGAATGGTTATTTTTATAAAATTTAAAATAATGGCTTAATAATACCTTGTCTACTCACTATAATCCATCAATGTCTATGCGCTCGATATGGTCAATATTATAAACCATATCGAGCGACTAAAACACAGCCGTAGCAAAGGCTGCTAACCCGCTTGTAACATCAATGCAAGCGTTTTGTAATCCTTGTCAAACGCTGGATCCGCTGCTCGCAACTCATTAACTTTATCACAAGCATGCATCACCGTCGTGTGATCGCGTCCACCAAATGACTGTCCAATCTCAGGAAAACTATCGCCAGTTAGCTCTCGTGAGAGTGTCATTGCTATTTGACGCGGTCTGGCAATACTGCGCGTACGTTTACGACCCATAATATCTTTGACCGTTACATCATAATATTCAGCGACCACCTTACGAATATTATCCATATTAACGGCCTGTACCCGCATCGCTACGATGTCTTTTAGCGCATATTGCACCATCTCTAGTGTAATTTGTGCGCCCGTCAAGTTAGCGTTGGCAAATACTTGATTTAACGCCCCTTCAAGACGCCTGACATTAGAAACCACATTTTGAGCAATGAATAGGGCGCACTCTTTAGGCAATGTCATGCCATACGAAGCCGCTTTTTTCTGCAGAATTTGTACGCGAGTATCAATTTCAGGTGGATCGACAGCGACCGTTAAGCCCCAAGAAAACCGCGATCTAAAACGTTCATCAAACTCCGTCATTTGTGATGGATGACGATCAGAAGCCAAAATCAGCTGTTTGTCACCACTAGTAAAATCAGCAAATAATGTCAAAAACTCATTACTGCTTTTAGTCTTTCCTGCTAATACATGAATATCATCTACAATTAATAAATCTACTTTTTTTATTTTCTTTTTAAAATCTTCTATTTTATTATTTCTTAAAGAATAAACTAATTGATTAATAAATTTTTCAGAAGTGAAATAATAAAAACTTTGATTATTTTTTAAATAGCGATGTGCTACAGAATGCATTAAATGCGTTTTCCCCAACCCAGAAGGCCCGTATATAAATAGTGGATTGTGGCGATTTTTTGATTGGCGCTTACCAAGCTCATAACAGGCTTTGTAGGCCAGGTTATTGGACTTACCAGTGACAAATGTCTCAAAAGTAAAATCAGGGTTTAGATAGCTTAAAGATTTGGCATCAGCAGAGTCGATTAACTCTGCATGCCGCATATTGGCATCAATATCTGCTTTTGCATTGTTATGATGAATGGTTTCAAATTTATGATCAGCAGGGGGAGGGGAGGGCTTATCCTCTGTAAACAAAGACCCTGACTGTGGTTGGCTATTATCGCCTGTGTCACGTCCAGCGTTATCGACGCGAACCACAACTTCTTCGATACTTCCTTGACTGTGCTTAGCGACCAACTGCTGAATATCTTGCAAATGATTTTTTTTAATATAAGTCACAAAGTAATCATTAGGAGCAAGAATAATAAGAGTTTGTGCTTCTTGATGGGCAGACAAAGGTCTCAACCACATGGTAAATACATTGTCTTTGACGTTGTAACGCAAGTCGTTTAGACATCTATCCCAAATATTTGCTGTGTCTATCATGAAAAATACTAACCCTATAAACTAAAATAATAGATGTGCCTAAGTGGTATAAACCTCTTATCTAACACTAAATACTGCCCATCATTATTCAGCCAAAACTACCTTGGCAAAATGATAAAAAACCATAGAGTGGGCAGGGGTTAATCTAACACAGAAGCCTGTGGATAACACCTTGTTTTTTGTGGATAAGGCTGTGGATAGTTTTGTGGATAAGTTTATTACTCGAGTTATCCATATTTAGCCCACAGGTTATCCACAGGCTTACCCATAGTCTAGTCTTTTGATAATAAAAAGAAATTTAGACTTAACCACAGATAATAAGCCTCCCAATAACAACAATATCTATATATATATTAATCAATTATTATTATGGATTTCGTTAAATTCTGTGGATAACTTTCAAGAAGTCGATAAAAAGTAACTAAGATGAACCGATAACTACAAGCAATAAATATCAAATAAAAATAAAGAGTGTGGAACAAACTTACTTCTAGCAGAGTAAAAACACACATCAACAAACAAATCCAATTCGTTTATTGACCAATATATTATGGAATGGTATAATCCTCCGCTATTACGAATTTAGTCCATTATTTTGACAGGTGAGTTATGAAACGTACATTCCAACCAAGCGTGATCAAGCGTAAACGTACTCACGGTTTCCGTGCACGTATGGCAACTAAAAAAGGCCGTCAGGTCTTAGCTCGTCGCCGCGCTAAAGGACGTCATCGTCTTACTGTATAATCAGTAGATTGCGATAAGCATGGCTAGTAGTGCTTGTTGTGTATCTATTGTTTATTGGTAGATTGCGATAGTCAATCATCACAACTGACACGTAGCCATATATCAAAAGCGCCCACATAGGCGCTTTTTTTGTCTCTATATTTTGCTATTATTCTAATATTGTTATTAGCTTTCATACTAGGTTGTACTATGTCCAATACTGTCTCAGCGATACCTACCGCCCGCTTCACTAAAGAGCAACGCTTGCTAACGCCTAACGCCTTTCGTGAGGTGTTTGATGCGCCTGAGCGTAAGCTGCATCAAAGCCATCTCATGGCCTTTGTACGAACCAATACGCATGACCAACCACGAGTAGGTATGGCTATCACTAAGCGTAAAGTACCTACCGCGGTCGCTCGAAATCTCATTAAACGGCAGATACGTGAGCAGTTTCGAATAAAATCTTCTATCTTAGAAAATAAAGATATTGTTTTCATTGTTAAAAAATCTATAAAAGAGTTAGACAATAAAGAATTGAAAAAACAAATAAATAATATTTTTAAAAAAATAGAAATTAAATAAAATGAAAGTTTTATTAAAAGATAAAAATAATTTTTTAAATAAGTCTATTGTTTATTTGATTATCTTTTATCAAAGAGTAATAAGTCCAGTAATACCTGCTCGTTGTCGTTATTACCCAACATGCTCGAATTATGGCAAACAAGCTTTGGCATGGCACGGTGTTCGAGCGGGGGGTTGGTTGTTATTAAAGCGTATTGGTAGCTGCCACCCTTTAGGTGGACATGGCGTTGATTTTGTGCCGCTACCTTTAGCTTCTTATGTTTATCAATACGTACCTTTTACTACTTCATTAAATATGAGTCTTCAAGGTATTGGTGTTTATCGAGACAACAAAAGCTATGTTTCACGGCTAAATTATTTGATGAGTTTGACATAATGGTAAGAGTCTCATGGCGCTGGTATCAGGTCTATTAAGTTACCCACAAGTTATCCACACTCTTGGTATCATTTAAGGCAGAATTTTAGTAAAATAATGCACATTTTATGTAAATGACTAGCAATATAGTTGTCAGATATCAAGATAACTTTGTTGTATGGTCACGACACATGCCCTAATTTTTCATTCCCTAATTTTTTAATCTAGGAAAGGTTTATGCAAAAGATATTTCGGGTGATGATCATCATTGCGATGCTAATCACCGCTTATCTGCTGATTTTGGCATGGCGAGATGATTATGCCGATGCGCCAGCGGTAGATGCAGTGCCAGAAACCACCTCTTCAGTAGGTGCTGACATTCCTTCTACCACCGGTGCAGCAGGTGATATTCCGTCACAGACGCTACCTGTTGATAATGGTGCAGTCGATATTGGTACGGTGACGGCTACTCCTGCTAAAGATGCAGGTCTCATCACGGTAACCACCGATCGCTATGATATAAAAATTAATCCAGAAGGCGGTGATATTGTTTATGCTGCTCTCAAGCAGTATGACGCGACACTCGATAGTGATAAACCTTTTGTATTGTTAGAAAATAACAGCAATCGTGTGTACGTGGCTCAATCTGGTCTAATCGGTCAAAATGGTATCGATACGGCAGAAGGCCGTGCTAATTATAGCCATACTGCTAATAATTACGTGATGGAAGAAGGTCAACAAACGTTGTCTGTACCGCTTACTTATAAAAAAGATGGCGTGACAATTACCAAGACCTTTACCTTTACTGAAAATAAATATCCGATTGATATTAGCTACCAAATTCAAAACGCTTCTACCAACGCGTGGCAAGGTCAGATGTTTGCGCAGCTAAAACGCGATGACAGTAAAGACCCTGGCATGTCAGATAAAGGCGCACTGAGCATGGCGACTTATTTAGGCGGCGCTTGGGGTACACCTGACGATCCTTATAATAAGCTAAAATTTGGCAAGTTCAGCGATAGTGGATTGGCCACGTCCAGTGATAAGGGTTGGGTCGGCATCGTACAGCACTATTTTGTCTCTGCATGGACGCCTGAAAACTTTACGGGTAAATTCTTTAGTCGTGAAACGGGAAATGATTACTTTATTGGCTTTAATAGCGAAGTAGTCAATGTAGCTCCAAGCAAGCAAATGACGTTAAACGCGACACTGTATGCCGGTCCAAAGGTACAGTCTGAGCTAAAAGATGTGGCAGTCGGCCTTAATAAGACCGTCGATTATGGCTTGTTATGGCCAATATCGAAGATATTATTTGCTATCTTGGATGGTATTCATAAGGTTATCGGTAACTGGGGTTGGTCAATTATTGGACTGACTGTTTTAGTGAAAATTGCCTTAATGTGGTTTTCGAATAAAAGCTACTACTCAATGGCGAAGATGCGGGCTATCGCACCTCGTCTAGCAGCGCTAAAAGAAGAGCATGGCGACGATCGTATGAAGATGTCGCAAGAGATGATGGGCATTTATAAAGAAGAAAAGGTCAATCCGATGGCGGGTTGTTTACCAATTCTTATGCAGATGCCAATATTCTTAGCGCTTTATTGGGTGCTGGTTGAGAGTGTTGAGCTACGTCATGCACCATGGATATTATGGATTCAGGATCTATCAGCGATGGATCCGTGGTTTATCTTGCCACTGCTTATGGGTGCATCGATGTTTACACAGCAGCAGCTTAACCCGCAGCCAGCTGATCCAATGCAAGCAAAAGTGATGAAGTTTTTACCTATTATCTTTACCGCATTTATGCTGTTCTTCCCAGCTGGTTTGGTACTATACTGGACAGTGAATAACTTGTTTAGTATGACCCAGCAGTATATTGTTAATAAGAAAGTTGAAGAAGAACAAAAGCGTCGTACCGTCAAGGTAGTCGATTAACCAGTCTTCAAATAGAACCAGCATTGATAAAACCATCGCGTCAGCGGTGGTTTTTTTATAGCTGGTCTATATGTACTATGGTTGACACTAAATACATTTTTTTTGACGCGTGACTGGTATTAATTTTTGTTGCTTGCTGTATCTACGCTGACAGAGGCTGCAAAAAATTAATACCAATCGCACTGTATTTTTCTATATCGAATTGACTATATAGTCAGCTCAAAATAAAAACGATGCGCTTGTAGTAAAGTAATAAAGTAAATAGTAACGTGCTGTTGCTATCCAAAGTTTGCTTTGTCAGTCTGCGTCCAGCCGTCTATAATGGAGTTTTTAGCTAGTGAGAGTAATTGTGGATTCTTTAGAGAAGCCGTCGACTGCACCTAATTCATCTGAACAGCCCAACGCATCTGGATTGGCCACGATTGCTGCTATTGCAACACCGCTTGGGCGTGGTGGTGTCGGCGTTATACGGCTATCAGGCGCACGCGCACATGACATCGCGTGTAAGCTCACCGGTAAGTCAGAATTTAAACCACGTATGGCCAGTTTTTGCCGTTTTTATCAGGCTGATGGTACGGTCATTGACGAGGGTTTGGTGCTGTATTTTAAGGGACCAAACTCATTCACAGGCGAAGATGTGATTGAACTGCAAGGGCATGGCGGGATGATTTTACAAAACCAGCTGCTAGCACGTGTCTTTGAATTGGGGGCAAAACAAGCGAGTGCCGGAGAGTTTTCTTACCGCGCTTTTGATAATGATAAACTGGATTTGGTACAGGCAGAGGCAATCGCTGACGCTATCGATGCGACCAGCGCTGCTGCTGCAAGTAGTGCGATTCGATCGCTTAGCGGTGAGTTTTCACAAAAGATTAATCAGCTGCTTGAGCAGTTAATTCACCTGCGACTCCATGTAGAAGCGGCTATTGATTTTCCTGATGAGGAGGATGTGGACTTCTTATCTGATGGGGTTATACAAACTCAGCTGGAGCAAACACAAGCCAAGATACAGCAAGTACTAGCAACGGCAAAACAAGGACAGCTGTTACGCGATGGTATTCACGTGGTGTTGGCGGGCAGACCTAACGCGGGTAAATCAAGCTTATTGAATCGTTTGGCAGGACAAGAGCGTGCTATCGTCACCGACGTAGCAGGCACCACTCGCGATACGCTGCAAGAGACAGTGGTTCTCAATGGTTTAACGCTGCATTTGACTGACACCGCTGGTTTGCGCGAGACAGAAGATACGGTTGAGCGCATTGGCATTGAGCGTGCTAGAACAGCAATTACTCAGGCTGATATGCTGCTGATGGTTTATGATGTCACCCGTGATCTTGAAGAGGAAATCACACCCTTACAGCTCGCTGAGCAGCTATTTGGTGAGCTGCCAGAAGCCAAGCGCTTATTAATTATTGCCAATAAAAGTGATCTATTAAGGGACAGTAGTGGCGCACAAATCGACTCTGATTCGCAACTTGAAATAGAAAATCGTGGCTACGAACAAGTTAATGTTTCATGTGAAACAGGCGTAGGTATCGATAATTTAGTCGAAACCTTGTGCGCTAAAGTAGGTTTCCATCCCCCAGAAAACAGCCTAATCGCTCGCACACGGCATATAGATGCACTCAGACGGACGGCGGATTGTTTGGCAGAGGCGCATGAGCAGTTGACCGTCTTTCAAGCAGGAGAATTGGTTGCCGAAAGCTTACGCCAAGCTCAACAAAGCTTAGGCGAGATAACAGGTGAGTTCAGTGCTGATGATTTGTTAGGTAAAATATTTGGTAGCTTTTGCATTGGTAAATAACCCGTTGTATGCTCCATCTTAAAATAAGGAAAATGCTATGCACTGCCCATATTGTAATGCGTCAGAGACCAAGGTTATTGACTCACGGCTTGCCGCGGAAGGTGCTCAAGTGCGCCGCCGCCGCTCATGTAATAGTTGCCAAGAGCGTTTTACTACTTTTGAGATGGTAGAGGTGGTAATGCCTAGAATTATCAAATCGAGCAGCAAAATTGAGCCGTACGATAATGAAAAGCTGCGCCGCTCTATCTTACTACCATTACAAAAGCGTCCTATCACTATTGATGAGCAAGAGGCGATGATTAGCCGTATAGAAAAGCGTGTTAGACAAATGGGAGAGCGTGAAGTAAGCAGCAAGGTTTTGGGTGAAATCATCATGAGTGAGCTCAAAACTTTGGATGATGTCGCTTATGTACGCTTCGCAAGCGTCTATCGTGATTTTCAAGACATTGATGCTTTTCATCAAGAAATCGCCAATATTCGACCCAATGAAAAATAAGCTGAATCCTTTATTTTCTTAGATATAGTAGCTCCACTATAGAATAAACAACGATTACTGGATAAGTTTTGCGCCGCCTCTTTCTGCATAGCTTCTGATAGCTTCTGTCAGTGCCATGGCTGAATGTTCAACACGCCCTAATAACTCTCACTCATTGATTAAGTTAACCCCTATGTCAATTCAAAACCATTCTCAAGACTCGCAAGACCGCTACTTTATGATGCTTGCTATCGAACAAGCCAAGCAAGGCTTGTATACGACTAGACCCAACCCAGCAGTGGGCTGTGTCATCGTCCAAGCAGCAGAGATCGTTGGTCAAGGGTATCATCCTAAAGCGGGAGAGCCGCATGCAGAAGTGTTTGCGCTCACAGATGCTGGAGAGCGGGCAGTAGAGGCAACTGCTTATGTGACCTTAGAGCCATGTAGCCATACGGGGCGCACACCGCCCTGTGCGTTAGCCCTTGTGAATGCTGGGGTGAAACGTGTGGTGATTGCAGGGCTCGATCCGAATCCACAAGTTGCAGGACACGGGGTGAGGGTATTAGAGCAAGCTGGTATTGAGGTAACGGTTGGTGTATTAACCGAGCAAGCAGAAGCATTAAATCGTGGGTTTTTAAAGGCAATGCGCACCCAAATGCCTTATGTGAGGCTCAAGATTGCCACCAGTCTTGATGGTCGCACAGCGATGGCAACTGGGGAATCTAAGTGGATTACCTCCGCTGCTGCCCGTGAAGACGTACAGAAGTTACGGGCGCAAAGTGGCGCTATTATTACGGGTAGCGAAACTGTCATGGCTGATAATCCCCAGCTTAATGTTCGCTCCCATCAACTAGGTATCACCCCCGAGCAAGTTCCCGCTCCCAAGATAGTGGTACTCGATAGACGTCAACGCTTAGCGTATAGTCCACAATCTAACTATCAGTTGTGTCGCAGTACCGAGACGCTGTATTGGCGTGAAGACAATTTAAACGACTTACTTACCGTTTTGGTCAATGAACATAAGTGTTATGACGTGTTGATAGAAGCCGGTGCTAGCGTGGCAGGCAGTTTTTTAAGTCAGCAACTGGTAGACGAGCTGATTGTGTACCAAGCGCCTTGTTTGTTAGGGTCTCAAGCGCGGCCAATGGTGGAGTTTAATCCACTATCTTTGGCTCAACAGCTGCGCTTCGATATTCACCGCCATGAGCAGCTAAGTTCTGACCTAAAAATTACTTTATTACCGCTATAAACCTGTTAGTTATAAACAACTTACTCACAGCTTGGGCATAATGTGGGTTGAATGTGGATAACTAAAAATGCTTAATCAAGGTTTCACATGAAACTGTGCATAACTTTGTTCCACATGAAACAATCGTATCTAGATTTCCATTAAAGATAATAATTTTAATATAAAAATCAGTTACTTAGTCTGATTTTTTAAAGTATGGAGTTTTTAGCTAGAAAAATACTTGTTGTGGATAACTTTACGTAAACCAAGGTTTTAGGGTGCCTTGGGTTGTTTTACGATTACTTATCCACAACTTATCCTATGATAAGCATAAGATAAGCAGACGTTTCACC
The DNA here is from genome assembly GCF_014861375.1 of Psychrobacter sp. FME5. Classification (NCBI taxonomy): domain Bacteria; kingdom Pseudomonadati; phylum Pseudomonadota; class Gammaproteobacteria; order Moraxellales; family Moraxellaceae; genus Psychrobacter; species Psychrobacter sp. FME5. The sequence goes on from NZ_RRYX01000023.1 coordinate 21,047, forward strand.
AAGAAATAGACCATATGCGAACGCTGATAAGAGTTTTAGGGGCTGTATAGAATTCAGCTAAGGAACTGACAGAGACTATTTTTTAGGCAATTCGACGCCAAAAATAGTAAGTTTAGTCATTCTAAGCGCGATAGTTTTGGCTATGAAGTGGCAAAAAATAGTCCTGTTCCTTCGGACTGATGCTAAAATCGGCCCAGACGTTGTTGTAAATCTAGCTAAGGTCTCGACATTACCTTCGATTTACGCCTAGTCTGGAATTATTTTAGCGATCAGCAGTCCTAATAGATGAATTCTATACAGCCCCTAATCAATTAAAATATATTGTTTATAGCAACAATATAACCATGAGATGAGGTCAATATGTTTACTGGAATTATAGAAGGTGTTGGAAAGGTTAAGTCTATGCAGCCTATGGGCGGTGACATACGCTTAACGATAGAGTCTGATGAATTGGATTTTGGCGATGTAAAGTTAGGAGATTCTATTGCCTCAAACGGTATTTGCTTGACCGTCGTCCAACTTGGTAGCGACTATTACTCTGTTGATGTTTCACGTGAAACTATCGCTCGTACCGCCCTAGAAACGTTAAAATCGGGTCATATTGTTAATTTAGAAAAAGCGATGCTACCGACCACGCGTTTTGGTGGTCACATTGTCGCCGGTCACGTAGATGGAGTAGGCGTAGTTAGCAAGCTACAACAGGATGCGCGTTCTATTCATATCGAAATCACCATACCATCAGAGCTGGCGCATTATACAGCCACTAAAGGTTCTATTACGGTCGATGGTATTAGCCTGACGACCAATCTGGTACGTGACAATATTGTCTCTCTAAACATCATCCCGCATACCGCTAAAGTGACCAATATTGCCAAGCATTGGCTGGTAGGCAGCAAGGTTAATATCGAAGTCGATATCGTCGCGCGCTATTTAGAGCGTTTATTAAATAAATCGCAAACGAGTGGTATGAATGCACCAAACCCACAAAGTCAGTTATCTGAGGCATTTTTAGCAGATAATGGCTTTATGAAGTAGATATTGGAGAGATATAAAAACAGGTTATTAGGTCGTGATTAAACTATCGGCAGAACAGATTTTTTCTGTATAAAGTGTTTAGAGGTAGGCAGTTCTAAATAAAATCTGTACGTTGTTAGCCACGTGCTACTGGAGTAAGTTTTTCTTACTTGCTGTTCGCAAGCGTGACAGAGGCTGCGAAAAATTCATTCCAGTAGCACTCGTATTTGTTTTAAAGTAAATTAACTATACAAGCAGCCGCTGCATAAGTTGTGGTTAAGCTTCTATAAAACTCTGTAAAACGACCTCCAATTGCTTTTTATCGATAGGTTTAGCTAAAAAATCATCCATTCCTACTTGGATACAGGCATCGCGATCCTCTTGGGTATTATTGGCAGTTAAGGCGACGATAGGAATATCGTCGCCTTGGGCGCGAATAGCTTGGGTGGCTTGTAGGCCGTCCATGACAGGCATTCGGCAGTCCATCAAAATAAGTGAAATCTCCTGCCGCTGCGTTTCCAATACCTCTAATGCTTGCTGCCCATCTTCTGCCACGATGCTACGATAACCGAGCTTGCTTAGTATTTTGCAGGCGATTTTTTGATTGGTTGGGCTGTCCTCTACTACTAATATAAGGGGTAAGGCTGTTTCAGGGTTAACCGATGGGTTAGCTGATGGGTTGGTTGGTTTACTAACCTCGGCTTTGACAGTTTGTGCTTGTGCCAGTACTTGCCTGACGGGCAAGGTCAAGCGCATCAACTCGGAGATCAGCAAGGCGCTGTCCAAAGGTTTTGTCAAAAAGCCATCGCATTTATCCAACAGTATAGAGGGGATACGGCGTTCGGGTTTCATGCTAAACAGTAGCTTGGGTAATAATATATCAGCAAGCAGCTGATTTAGTATTGGCTGACTGTCGTCACTGGCTGTCGTTTGCTTATTATTACCGGGTTGTGTTTGTACCAACTTGAGCTCGTCTGATTTTGACGCGTCATCTACTGTGATGGCACGGGTGTCACGATATTCGTAATCTAATAGTAATATAGGCGCCAGTGTTTGCACATTTTTCTCAAACTGCTGTATTAACTCTGGTAGGGACGCTAAATCTACAGAAGTATAGATAGTCGCTGTGATAGACAAATGGCTGCACAAGGATTGTAAGTATTCGGCAACCAGTGGCTGACTGACGACTGCCATAAGATGAATGTGGGTCAAATGCGGACTGTGGTGATATACCGATTGATAATTTGGATGACGACAAGGAAGATAAAGGTCAAAACTGCTGCCTTTATCGACAGTACTTTTTAGTTCAATAAAACCGCCTAATAACCGAGCAAAATTATTGACGTTATTTAGGCCCAGTCCAGTTTCGATAGCCTCTTGTTCTACTTGATTCATATCTTGATTGTAATTATGACTGTGATCAAAATAATGAAGCAGCTGACTTTGCTTAATTGCTGTGATGCCGACCCCTGTGTCCTGTACGCTAAAACGCACCCAATAATGGGGTTGGTCTTTTGCTACATTCTCATTGAGAGCGGGTAAGCTATTTTTACCGAGTTGTGGTACTTGATCTTGGCTAATGGTCTCGATAATCAACGCCACGTAGCCAGTAGTGGTAAAGTTGATGGCATTATGTAATAAATTAAGCAAAATTTGACGTAAGCGCACATCATCAGTGTCAATGTAACGCGGGCAGTTGGGGGTAAAAAAGTAAATCAGCTCAAGCCCCTGCTGCCGCGTTTTATCGATGATTAAAGCGTTAACTTCTTGCCCAAGCTTATAGATATCGACAGGTTGGATACTCAGGCGAGTTTTTCTTACCTCAATCTCTTCGATATCCAATATATCGTACAGCGTGGTTAGCATACGCTGACTATTTTTAACCAACACACTCAAAGTCTTATTCTGCTGGATAGACAATGTCTGAGGATCGATCGGTTCAAGCGTGTCGATCATAGTCTCTAGCGGTATGCGTAGTTTATGACCGATGACAGAGTTTAATCCTTTGAATTCCTCAATTCGCTGTTGAAGCTGTTGGTTCTGTTGTTGCAACTGCTCAATTTGATTGGCGAACTCATGAATGCTGTTAAGAAGTACGGTAAAGCCATGAACTTGTCCGTGCTCACCGAACCATGGCGTGATATGCAGCTGGTATGACTGTTGGTTTTGTAATCCGTAGACGGTCACTGTGCGAGTGACACGTAAGTTTGACAATGTTTTTAGCAGTAATTGGGTGGATTCATCCTTACCAGCGAAAAAATCTGTCAATTCATAATGGTGGTGATTTTCAGGTAAGCCTATAAATATTTGCTCAAAGCGTTGGTTAAAAAAGCTGATTTGTCCATGGCGCATAATCATAAGCATCGGTAATGGCGCTTGCTCAACCAAACGCTCCAGACGGTGTTTGAGGGTTTTAATACGTCGATGGTTGTTATGCAACTGATAACTGATACGACTCAGTGCATGACCTAAGCGCAAAAACTCAGCAGTCGACTTATCCGCCATAAATGGTGGTGGCGTGTAAGCTTCCTTTGCCTGACTACCCAAGTTATCGGTATAAAGTAACAACTGCTCCCAGTTGGTTCGGCGGTTTAGCATATAAAGTAAAGCGACGATAAAAAACATTATTGCGGTCATCAGTGGTAGCCAGTAGCGATAAGATAACCAGTCAATATCAAGGGCTTTATGGCGCAGTATAATATGAAGTTTATGCCCACTTTTAAATACAATCGTACCTGCTAAGTTATAGGCAGTCAGTGTATAAGCGCTGTTATTAGAGGTGTTAGAGGGTAACGAGGTGATAACTTTAGGGAAGGTAATGGTTGAAAATGTCGCTTCATTAGGGCGAGTATGGCGGTGGATATAAGTCTGCCCCGATGGCAGCATAAAAACCAACTGATAACTGATACCCTCAAACGTCGGTTTTTCTAGAATTTTTGTGATTTCACTGTTTAAGGGGTTAGCATGCTCAGTGATGTCGTGCTGTAAAGCATAAAAAGTATCAATACTCTGTTGTTCACTGTTCTGTTTCATCTCATGAAACAGCGCAACATAATATAGCAACAGCATGACTGTCAACGTCAAGGTGTAAAATATGAGTAAGCGCTGTAAGGACTGAAACTGTTGCATGAAAACTTGGTCCTATGTCGACATAAAAAATATAGTGGAGTTATAAATATTTTGTCGGAGTAGCTGGCTTGCTGATCTGACTGTGGTTTGTGTACTGTGTTTCTTATGTGGCCTACTTTCTATTATAAAGACAAATGTGGTCATTAGTAACTCCGATTGACGCGGTTACAATCATGGCACAACGTCGTAAACTCACCTATAATGAGTCAATTAACCCTATATAATGCATGATTATGACTACAATTGCTTCTGCCTCTACGCTATCCGCGCCGTCTACTACCAATAACCTTTCTTCTAGCAAGCGTCTAAGGGTTGTGTTTGCGGGCACACCTGAGTTTGCTGCTATCAGTCTTGAGACATTAATCAAGCAGCAAGAGTCACTCAATATAGACATCGTTGCGGTGTATACGCAACCGGATCGCAAGGCAGGTCGCGGTCAAAAACTGGCAGCGTCAGCGGTTAAGCAAGTGGCATTAACTCATGATATCGCTGTTGAACAACCAGTTACCTTTAAAAAATCCAGTACAGAAGGAATGGCGGCGCGGCAGACGTTGCGTAGTTATCAGCCAGATGTGATGATTGTCGCCGCTTATGGGCTGATTTTGCCTATTGGCGTATTGACCACACCGACGCTAGGCTGCCTAAATATTCACGCCTCATTATTACCACGCTGGCGCGGTGCAGCACCGATTCATCGTGCGCTATTGGCGGGCGATGACGAGACTGGTATTACCATTATGCAGATGGACAAAGGGCTAGATACAGGCGACATGCTTTATAAGGTGAGCGCTAATATTGAGCCTGATGATACTGCTGCCAGCCTGCATGATAAGATGGCGGCTCTAGGAGCGACGGCCATTACTACGGTGTTGCAGGACTTGCCAATCTATCAAGCGCAGGCTAGCGCTCAAGATGATAGCCAAGCCAATTACGCTGAAAAGCTGGTCAAAACTGAAGGCGCAATTGACTGGGCACAATCAGCTGCTGATATTGAACGCCAAATCCGTGGACTGACACCGTGGCCGGGTGCTTATACTTTTTTAGCAGGGCAGCGGGTCAAAATTTTAGCCAGCTTGCCTATCAACGCATCACAGCAAACCAATGAGCCTGCTGGTACGGTCATCAGTGTTGGACGCAACGCGATTTTAGTCGCTTGCGGTACTGATAGTACAACGGCTGGTGACAAAGAAACGGCTGGAACTTTAGCCATAACTGACTTACAGTTTGCCGGTGGTAAGCCGATGACTGCCGAGCAAATCTGCCACGGCAATCAGCTAAACGATGGTGATCAATTCACTATAGATACAAAATAATTTAACCTATTCTGTCAACAAACTAACTCGCACAAGACGCCATTTATCATACGTCAAGGAAACCCAATTTAATGAGACAAACCAGCACTGCGCCTAGAAATAATAAGCTCAAACCGTCAAGCAACCTTATTATGAATGGTAGCGTCCGCGTCCGTGTGATTCGTACTTTATTGGCTATTCAAAACGGTCAGTCGCTCGCAAGCGTCCTTGATCCGTTATTAAATAGTTTACATGATGGTGATAAAGGGTTTGCTCATGCGCTATTGCTAACGACATTGCGCCAATGGCATGCGCTTGCGCGTTTACTTGATACGCTAGCGGATAACCCTATTGATGAAGTTGAGGTGCGTACTACCATTCAAGTGGGTTTGGTGCAGTTGCTGTATTTGGAAGTGGCTGACCATGCGGCGATTCATGAAACGGTCGAAGCGGCGAAAGAGATTGAGTTCGCCCATGCGACTGGTTTAATCAATGCCATCTTGCGTAAAGTTGCCAAGAACCCTAGTAAGTTCCGTAAAAAGTGTGATAAAAAACACAGCTTGCCTAATTGGCTTGCCTATCAGCTCAAGCAAGATTGGAGTGAGCAGTATGACGATTTGATGCAGGGCCTACGTCAACCTGCGCCAATGTTTTTACGAGTGAATACAGCAGTTACCTCGGTAGCTGACTATCAGCAAGCACTGGATGGGGCAGAGATTGACGCGGATTTGGTTGAGCTAACGAGTGGTTTCAACTTATCTAACTCGTCGGATACAGCCTCATCTAATAGCATATTAACCAAAGGGCTAAGATTACATCAGAGCACTGCAGTGAATGCCTTACCGCAATTTTCTGAAGGAGCTGCTAGCGTACAAGATATGCATGCGCAACTTGCAGCGCCGCTTATCCATAGCGCGTTACTCAATAAGCTGAGTATTAAAAACGATGATGTAGACGTCGATACAGACACGAATAATAATAACAACGAGGTCCGTATTTTAGACGCTTGTGCGGCGCCGGGTGGTAAATTGGCTCATTGGTTAGAATTAATCAGCTCAAATGATTCAACCTTGTTTCACGTGAAACAAAACGACGAATCAGTACCTTTAGTTTCGAAAGTGAAGCTGACTGCGATAGATAATGAAGCGCCGCGTATCGAGCGTATTCATACTAATTTACAGCGCTTGAATCTAAGTCAGCACGACTTGCAGCAAGCTGAAAAGAATGTCGAGCTCAATATCGTCTGTGCTGACGCGACGACATGGCAAGGGGCAGGCAAGAAAAAGAGTAAACTTGTATTTGACGCTATATTACTAGATTCACCTTGTACCGCGACGGGCGTGATTCGTCGTCATCCTGATATCAGTATCCTGCGTACCGAAGAAGACGTCGAGCAAACCACTTTGCTACAAGCGGATATCTTGCACAATTTATGGCCACAACTTAAAGTTGGTGGTTATCTGTTATATGTCACTTGCTCTATTTTAAAGCAAGAAAACGTCGAGCAGATGCAGGATTTCATGACTTACTATAATAATATAACAGCCGTTGAATTTAGCGATGATTGCAATTGGGGTATCGAGCAGGCTATCGGTCGTCAGTGCTTACCGATTGATAGCGAGAGTGGCGATGGTTTTTATTATGCGTTGCTGCAAAAAACTGCTGAATAAACCGTTTTAAATATTGAATAACCTCATTATAGACAGGACAATCTAATGAAATATATCAGTACCCGTGGTCAGACAGCACCGATGGATTTTAGTGATGTGCTATTGATGGGTCTTGCGCCAGACGGTGGTTTGATGCTACCTGAGAGCTATCCAAATATTGATAGTGCGACGCTTGATAAGTGGCGCACGCTGAGCTACCCACAGCTAGCGATGGCGATCATGCAGCGCTTTGCTACCGATATCCCTACCGCTGATTTGCAAGATATTATTGAGCGTACTTATACCGCAGAGATATTTGGTAGTGCCGAAATTGTCCCTGTGCGTAAGCTTGAAGACAATTTATACGTTTTAGGCTTATCAAATGGTCCAACGCTGGCATTTAAAGACGTTGCCATGCAGTTTTTGGGCAATGCTTTTGAATACGTACTTAAAAGAAAAGATGCACGTATTACTATCATTGGCGCGACCAGCGGCGATACGGGCAGTGCAGCAGAATATGCACTACGCGGTAAAGAAAACATCGAAGTCTTTATGTTGTCACCGCATGGCAAAATGAGCGAATTTCAGCGCGCGCAGATGTATAGCTTAACGGATGACAATATCCACAATATCGCCATCGATGGTATGTTTGATGATTGCCAAGATATTGTTAAAGCATTACAACAAGATGCAGAATTTAAAGCAGCTTATAACTTAGGTACCGTAAACTCAATCAACTGGGGTCGAATACTGGCGCAAATCGTTTATTACTTTAAAGCTTACTTTGCCGTGACTGATAGTAATGACGAAAAAATCAGCTTTAGCGTGCCATCAGGTAACTTCGGTAATATTTGTGCCGGTCATATCGCGCGTGAGATGGGCTTGCCAATTGAGCGTTTAATTGTCGCCACCAATGAAAACGATGTATTAAATGACTTCTTTAACCAAGGTGCTTATCAGCCGCGTCCAACAGAAAAAACCTATGTGACTTCAAGTCCATCGATGGATATCTCCAAAGCGTCTAACTTTGAGCGTTTTGTTTATCTATTGCTTGATAAAGACAGCGCCCGCGTCCATGAGTTGTTTGAAGGGGTCAAATCTGGACAAGGTTTTGATTTACCTGAACTAATGGAAGCGGTTAACACACGTTATGGTTTTGCTGCCGGCAAATCTACCCATAGTGACCGTCTACAAACCATCAAAGCGCTTTATGAACAGCATGGTGAATTGGTCGATCCGCATACCGCTGATGGTATCAAGGTCGCCAAAGAGTTGCAGCGAGAAGGTGAGGTGATTGTTTGTGCCGAAACGGCGCTACCCGTTAAGTTTGCAGACACCATCGTCGAGGCGATTGGTCAAATAGATATTGCTCGCCCAGCCCATACCGAGGGTTTGGAGAGCTTGCCGCAACATGTGGTCGTTTTAGACAACAACGCTGAGTTGGTTGCTGAACAAATTCGCGATTATGTTACACCAAATCCAGCATAAAGCGCTAATAGCCCTGAGCTCATATCTAAAGGAGAAATAAAAGAAGGTTTCCACATAAAGGTTACACTATTGTAATAAAGTGTTTATGATTGTGTTATGGTAGATATAATTGTAATATTAGGAACGGCGTCGGCGAATCAGCAATGTGCTAGACGCTTTTTAGGAATAATACCAGCCAATTACTGAACAGCTGCCCTCTAAACGTCATCATAAACAACTTGTTAAGTCCGTAAAGTGCTTGATGCTTTATTACTGCTTGCTCAAACAAGTACAAAGCCTCGAGATTAATCGACTTAAGTAAGCGTTATTGTGGCGATAATAGCGGTACATATTGTGGATATAACAATGAAGATGAGCTTAAAAAAAATAGCAAAAGCGCTGTTGATCACGACGTTTAGCAGTGCCATGCTAATGAATGCTGCCCACGCTAATAATCCACCCCCAACCATTAAAGCAGATGCACCCAATCGCTACATCGTCAAAAAAGGCGATACTCTGTGGGATATCTCAGGCCGTTATTTAGACAGTCCGTGGCGCTGGAAAGAGATTTGGGCAACCAATAAGCAAATCAAAAACCCCAATCTTATTTATCCCAATGACATTCTTATTTTATGTGTGATTCAAGGCAAAACACTCATTGGAGTAGATACTGGCGAGGGCTGTGCTGGGGTTGAAAAACAACTCACTGGCGATGTGGTGGCTAGCACAGTAGCCGTTACCTCCACTGCCAACAGTATACCGCCGATTCCATGGTCTGCTATTCAGCACTGGTTGGATAAGACGATCATCGTCAATCCAGAAGATTTCAACACCACGCCATATATTTTAGCTTCCAAAAACCGCAACTTAATCACCGCAAGTGGCGATAAGATTTATGCCAAAGGCGTCCCACTTATCGTCGGTCAGCGCTATGGTATCTACCGCGAGGGCGAGCTATATGTTGATCCTAAAACGCAAGAAGTGATCGGTTTAGAAGTCACGCAAGTGGCGACTGGTTTGGTTACCTCGACAGAAACCAACGGTGTCACCAGTTTGCAGCTTACGGATAGTTATGGCAAAGAAGTACGTGAAGGTGATCGCGTATTTGTCGAGCTAGATAACTCTATCCCGCCAGTATTTTATCCAGCACCTGCGTCGGTTAGCCGTGGTGGTATGATTGTCCGTGTCATGGACTCAATCAGTTCAGCGGCAAAAGGCAGTGTGGTTGCTATCAATCTAGGTAGTACGCATGGCGCGAAGCCTGGTGATGTATTGATGGTTTATCAAAAAGGGCCATTGGTGCGCGATATCCGCGATAATGATACGCCTGTACGCTTGCCAAATGAGCAAAGTGGTATGGTGATGGTGTTTAATACTTTTGATCATATTAGTTATGCTTATGTGCTAAATTCTGAGTTGCCGTTAAACGTCGGCGATAAGCTGTTACCACCGCCTTATCTATAAGCTCATACAAGGTTTTTTTAAATTGACCACACTCAGCCCGCCCAAACGAGACAAACGACGATGACAGCAGTCACCTCTTCTTTATCAGACGATCAGCGCGCCATACTGGCGCTGTGGTATGAGGTGAATGCGTCATTATCTGCGTATCATAAGCTGATTACTGTTTTTGGTGGTGCACCACTGGCTTGGGTTGCTGGCGTAGAAGCATGGCGACAATTGGGTATTCACCATACCCATCTGGCCCGTCATGAACAGCCAGAGCAAACGCGTGCCAATATTGATAAAATCCAGCAAGCATTGCTAGATAAAAAATACGGTCTGTTATTCGCCGATCAGCCTGACTATCCTGCACAACTCTCGCAAATCTACGACCCACCGCCATTATTATTTTATCGTGGCAATAAATCTCGTCTGCATCAAGCGCAAATCGCTATCGTTGGTAGTCGAAAACCCACCGCACATGCACAAAAAACCACCTTTGATATGGCACAGTATTTAGCACAAGCGGGTTATATAATCACCAGTGGTCTTGCGATGGGTGTGGATAAACGGGCACATTTAGGCGCGCTAGCACAGGCTGAGTCTGAATACCAAGGTCGTACTATTGGCGTCATGGGTACGGGTATCGATGTCAATTATCCCAATCATCATGATAAGTTGTTTAGCCAGATTATCGAGCAAGGCGGTTGTATCATTAGTGAGTTGTTGCCGCACACGCTGCCGCACAAGCACACATTTCCGCGGCGCAATCGTTTGGTCGCTGGACTAAGCCTCGCAACGATTGTGACCGAAGCGACCATTCAAAGCGGTTCGCTGATTACCGCTCGCTTAACTTCTGAGCAAGGCAAGCAAGTCTTTGCGATTCCTAGCCATATTGATAATAGCAATGCAGAAGGTTGTCATCACTTGATACGTGAAGGCGCGACTTTGGTTTATCATCCGCAGCAGGTGCTCGAGGACGTCAATGCTCAGTTGGGTTATGAAAGTTATTCTCATGAATCAAAAGATACTGTGGATAGTATAGATACTACCGAATCTAATAGCTCTCAAACGAATCATAGCCAAACTGCTAAACATACCAATAAAGATAAAAGTACCGCCATAGTCGCTAACCTGCCACCACCTTCTAATATCAAATCTGCTCCTAAACCTATCGTTGTACCTGAGCATTTAACCCTCGTTTATGAACAGCTTGATTGGCATGGGCAGGATTTGGATGCGCTTATCGTAACTACTAAGCTTGCGCCACCACAATTAATTGGACAGCTGATGGAGCTTGAGTTACTGGGTACGATCAGTGTGCAGGGCGGACGCTATCTGCGGGTCTAAAGCCACATCCTCTCTAACTTTTCATTTTTTTGCTTATCATTTCTGAGTATTTAAGCCCAGCACAATGTTGGTATAGTTGAGTCACTTTAAAACTGATTCAGGTGCTACTGGAATAAGTTTTTTGCAGCCTTAGCTATCCTAGTCTTTCTTTATCCTGTGTTATTATAAGCGCTTACACTTTATCTTTCTAAACATTCAAATTATGAGCCAATCTGCACCATTCATCACGGATTCCGTCATTCAAGCTGCTAAGTGGCTCAAAGAAGGGCAGCTGCTCGCTTATCCAACCGAAAGCGTCTGGGGTGTCGGTTGTGACGCTTATGATAAAGAAGCAGTTCAGCGTATTTTAGCCATTAAACAGCGCCCACAAGCCAAAGGTATGATTGTTATTACCGATAGTGTAGAGCGGCTGGCACCTTTATTAGACCCGTTAAATGAGGCGCAACTCAAACCTATTCTAAAAAGCTGGCAGATAGATAGTGAGCATATAGATCTAAAATATAAGCAAGCCCATACGTGGTTGTTACCTATCCCGCAGATACTGACGACCATTATTCCTCCTTGGATAATGGGGCAGCACCAGACGATAGCCGTGAGAGTGATCGCTCATCCTATTATCCGTCAACTGTGTCAACAGCTAGTCAGTACTCAGAACCCATTCGGGTTGCTGATCTCGACGAGCTGTAATCCATCAAGTGAACCGCCTGCGATGACTTTTTCTGAAGCGTATTCTTATTTTGGCGAGCAAATCAGCTACTTGCAAGCTGAGACATTAGGCTATACCTTACCGAGCCAAATTCGTGACGCAACCACTGGTTTAATTGTTCGTTAGAGCACAGCAATCCACTAAGCAATAAATATTATTCTTTTATTTCTGTCTTGACAGAAATAAAAGAATAGCGCAGTATGAATGATTAGGGCGTGTCCTCATTTTAAAAATGGTGATAAAAATGAGTTAAATTGCAGTTAAACAAGGAAAATAGTGCAGATAATATCGGGATACTAGCCAACTATTTGACGATGTTTAGCCATTTTTAGCCCATTTAGGTATTATCGTTTAGATTGAGGACACGCCCTAAGATAACCAAATTATTCAAGATAGTGAGTAAATAATAATCATGAAACTAAATCCTGTGACCGAAAAATTTATCTTACATTGGGGCGAAATGGGCTCGCAGTGGGGGGTCAATCGCACCATGTCACAGATTCACGCGCTGTTATTTATTATCGGTAAACCGCTAAATGCTGAAGAAATAACCGAAACACTTGGCGTTGCGCGCTCTAATGTTTCAAACAGTATTAAAGAACTACAGCACTGGGGATTAGTACAAAAGATCTCGATATTGGGTGACCGTCGTGATCACTTTACGACCAATACCGACGTTTGGGAGTTGGCGCGTATCATCGTCGTTGAAAGGCAAAAACGTGAACTGGAGCCAACGGTACAGTTTTTACAAGAGTTGATGGACAGCCCTGAGTTTGAGCATGAGAATAGTGAAGTCAAAGCACGCATTCGTGAGACGCAAGAATTCGTTGAGACCGTGACTACTTGGTCTTCTGAGATGCTTAGACTACCGACAAGCGCACTCAAAAAGGTATTGAAGTTGGGCGCTAGCATTAAAAAGGTCTTACGTTAGTGGTGCGTTAATAGTGCCATAGCTTATTTAAAAGAAAAAATTTATAAATTTATTTCTGTTATGACAGAAATTTATGTAACAGATTGAGGTTTTATTAGCTCTTTTCATAGTAATAACAAATGGATGTGGCATATGAAAGCGAATAACACACAGGGTAATAAAAGCATAGCGATTAAAGATGCGATCAATGCAGTGCAGTGGCAAGACTTGCGCCAGCTAACTCGCGGTCAAATTGCCTATAATATTATTTTGCCTTATCCATTTTTATTGCTGTCATGGTGGTTTGCCAGTCAGTCTTGGTATGTACTAGCGTGCGGCGCGTCTTATTTATTCTTTGCCACGGCTTTTCGCCAAGCTCATGATGGCTATCATCATAGTTTGGGTACAGGAAAACGTACGACGACTGCCATACTATTATTGCTTAGCGTGCTGTTGATGACCAGCTTGCACAGCATTCGAGCCACCCATATGGAGCATCATCGTGACCCATTGGGCGACAATGACATTGAGGGCAGTCTGGCAAAAATGTCGTGGTGGCGAGCGATGTTAGGTGGTGTCACGTATCGACTAAATATCTATCGTCAAGGTTTACGTCTGAGCAGTCGCCGTAATCAGCGTATTGCGTATTTAGAGTTTGGTTTGATTGCTGTGGTCGTCTTGGTTGCTCTTGTATTGACCGCATTTACTATTCCTGCTCTTGCTATGTTGGCGCAAATATTGATCTATCACCTACTGACCATGACATTGGCCAATGCCAGCGTCGGTATCATTGCGGTGTGGGGTGTGCATCATGATTGTGATGAGACCATCGCCCGCACCGAGCGTAATCCATTAGTCAACTTGCTGACCTTCAATTTACTCTATCATGTAGAGCACCATCTATTTCCTGCTGTGCCATCCAATCATTTACCGGAGCTTGCCAAGCGTTTAGATGCGGCAGCGCCACACCTGACCAAAGCGCACGTATTGCCAAACATGGCTACTGTCATGGAATTTATTAATAATCGTTGGAATAAATTAAAAGACAAATATCAAAATAATAACAATAGTGACTGTCCTATTCGTAAGCATTTTGCTTAGAGTAATAAGCAGAATAGACAAAGTCAAAATACTTATCCACTAACTATTCACAGTAACTTCATTAGCACTACCAATGCACTATTTATACTAAATAAACAGCTAATATAAATAGGAGAAATATAATGAATAATAGTTTGGATGCTTACCCTCATTTAACCGTGATGATTTTGTTTGCAGGTATTGGTAGCGTGGTTGGCGGATTGATTGCTGAGCTGGCTTTATTGTTTATCTTTCGAGAGGCCAGTTTTGCCCAAATTGGTTATCAGCCATTGTTATATGTTGGTTTGCTGGGTTTTATTCCTGCGTTATTAACGGGCATTATCATCGCCAGCCAAAAGCTATGGCGCGAGGATCATAAAAGTATACGCACGACTTTTTTGATTGGGTTTATAACCTCAGCTATTTATATGGGTGCAATCGTCTTATATTTAGGCATCAACTCATGGATAGAAGTTGGTGTGCTGTTGGCTTTTATGGGTATCGTTGGTGTTTTTGGCGGCATTAATTCAGCCATTGCTGGCTGTATAGCTTTACCAAAAGCATGTAAAAGTGGTTTTGATATCAGCGCTAAAAAAGTAGACGATGGTTATGATAGTTTAAGTTTTACTAAATAATAAATATGATAGTTAATATCATACAGGGAGTAGGATATGAATATTTTAATCAGCGGTGGCTCAGGGTTTTTGGGTAGTGCCTTTAGTAAAGAGCTAATCAAGCGTTATCAGCAGGTGGGTAAGGAGCTACATATCACTTGGCTGACGCGTGATAGCAGTCAGACACATCCGAGCGATATCGAAATGATGACTTATGATGAGTTGGCTAATTCGGATAACAGCTTCTATGTGATTATGAATCTAGCGGGTGCAGGGATAGCGGACTCGCGTTGGAGCGATGCACGTAAAGAGCAATTGCTCGCCAGCCGTGTTAAGCCTACTGAGTCGCTATTGGCCTTTATTGCCCGTACCAATCATAAACCTAAGCTGCTGCTTAGCGGCTCAGCCATTGGTTGGTATGGCACCCAAGGTGATAAACCGTTGACCGAAAGCAGTGAATTTAAAACAGATTTTTCACACAAACTATGTGATGACTGGGAGCAGCTAGCATTGACGGCAACCGAATATAGCGTGCCTGTAGCTATCGTCCGTACAGGTGTGGTTATCCATCCTGAGGGTGGTATGCTCGGCAAACTATTAACCCCATTTAAAATGGGCGTCGGTGGGCAGTTGGGTGATGGCAAGCAAATCATGAGTTGGATAAGCCGCGAGGATTGGGTAGGGGCAGCGATATTTATTATTGAGCAGCATTTGGCTGGCAAGGGCGCTGATAATGGTATTAATACTGGGCAAACGACTAGCGCAACCACATATGATAATACTTTGCAGACCACTAACGATACAACAGCGGTCGTCTATAACCTCACGTCGCCCAATCCAGTGACCAACCATACCTTTACCAAAATACTGGGTGAATGGTTACACCGACCAACTTTTTTTACTTTACCTGAGTTTTTACTTAAGCTAATGTTTGGTGAGATGTCAACGCTACTGATTGATGGACAAAAGGTGTTGCCGCAAGCATTACAGGGCGCAGGTTATGAGTTTAAACAGCCAACGTTGAAGCAAGCGTTAGAAGAGCAGGATTCTTAAATCATTAAATGGATGTTTCATGTGAAACAAGTGGGTTGATACATTTAGTTCACCTCAGAGTATTAAGACGACAATAATATGGTTTCTAAAAATAATAAAGCTTCAAAATTAACGCTAGAAAAGCAAAGTAATATAAAGTCTTACCCTTGGTTAAGAATCCTTATAGGGTTTGGTTTACTTGGTGGCTGGGTAGGAGCCACTATTGCAAGCCTGATATTAACTCTATTTGTGGATCTTGGGACAGAATCATGGCTAGATTTTGATTTCCAGTTCTTTATAGAAAATATGTTTAGGGGTCTTGCTTTTAAAGTGATAGCCGGCCTACTACCAGCATTGATAACAGCAGGCATTGCCATTTATCTAAAACTGTATCTTAGAACGTTTAAAAACTGGCTTGTATTAGGCTTACTTGGTTTTATTGCAACTATTCCATTTAGCATAATTGCGTTGACGATGGCTGAGACAATAGATTTTGAGAAATTTTTATTTGCTGTGTTGGTGGGTTTATCTGGGTTATTTAGTGCTCTTATATTAGGCGGCTTAACCATTCCTAGGTTTCAAAAAAAATAAGACTCCAGTTTTTGAAAAATTAGAAAACTCTATGAATAAAACCAGACCCAATTATCCTAAAGGAAAAATTATAAACCAATATGCACAATTTGGAGGGGCACTAGGTGGAACATTTCTCTGGTTGACCATAGCAGTACCTGATGTCTTGTTTAATGATCATGATTTCGGTGCGCCCGAAGTACTGAATATTACTAACGTCTATCTCATCACTGTATTTAATATAGTTTGGCTACTAGGGTTTGCGCTGATTTTCTATGTGGTCTTTGGATTTATATTAGGACTGTTACCTTCGTTATTTACAGGCTGGATTCTTGCGCAAGTAAATGCTTACCGTAATTATAAAGGCCTTCTTATATCTTTAATTACTGGTGGTTTTATGGGCTTTGCCTTTCTATCAGCGACAGAGCTACCTTTTATCATTCAGGTTTTGACTGGTGGTGTCAGCGCTTTAATCCTAGCATTATTTGCCCTACCTAAGGCATGAATGGGCAAGGCTAGATATCTACAACTACACATTTAGGTGTTAATGAGATAATAAGCTTTAAGGTTTTTTAACTGTGATGTTAGCTCTATCAGGGTTGTTTAGCTCCACTGTAATAGGTGGTGTTACAGTTCCTAAGTTTCATGTGAAACCTAAATGGAGGTATGTATGAGTGACATTGAGATCAGCGCTACAGCCACTGTAACCAACTATCCTAAAGGTAAGGTGATAGGAGTTTATGGATTGCTAGGTGGAGCGATAGGCGGTCTGATTGTCTTCTTATATATGATTGTGATGTTTGTAATTGACGGTAATATTTTCAGCCAAGAGTTAACAGATATTTTCAAAATGCTATTAGCTTCTATTGTAGGCGGATTCTTTTTTGGGTTAATACCCTCTCTTATCGCTGCATTAATTACCACTAAGTTTAAAATATACTTTGATTTAAAACTAGAAGAAATAGTATCGTTATTTTTCATTGGACTGTTTAGTGCTTTTATATATATATAGTCAATCCCACCTAAAAGTGTTATAAACTAATTATCAAACCCAATTGCTACCATAAACACTATGACTTACTCACTAGATTTTCGTAAACAAGTTCTCAGAAGTATAGATGACGGTATGACTTTTGCTCAAGCGTCTAAGTTCTATAATCTCAGCCCAACCACCATACAGAACTGGAAGAGGCGTGTTCATAGCAAAACAACCAGGCAAACCAAACCTTATAAAATACCAGATGACGTGCTACTCAATGATGTTAAAGAACATCCTGATGATT
>NZ_RRYX01000239.1:0-982 GCF_014861375.1 Psychrobacter sp. FME5
CCGTTCGCTATTTTTTTTGCCAGAAATTTATATCCAATGTTCAACACGCCCTAGTATGTTTAGCTATGCCAATATGGCGTCACCTATCATCAACGGTACTACTGTCGGCACGGCATATTCAAGCGCAGATATTGATATTCTCTCTGAAACCATAAATATCAACATCAAAAAAGGTTTTCATGAAGCTGATTATGATATTACTTACGAAATTTATAGCGATAAAGAAGGAGAACGAGTACCGCTGATTTTCGAAGTGTTCGAAGATTATATAAGTAATGATTCAGAAAAAAGTTTTACCATTAAGGTAGATGGTCAAACTATACCAGTGCTTAGAAATTATGATTATAAAAGTGATTCAACAGCACTGCCTTCTTACTATGATGCTGAAACGGATACTGCTATACCGTTTAATGATAACGCTAAATACTTTGAGGTCAACTTAAGTGAAGGCAACCATGTCATTACTGTCAATTATTCTGCTTATCCTACAATAGAGCGTAGTAATTGGACCAATCAATATATCTATAGCTATTCATTAAAACCTGCCAAAACTTGGAAGAGTTTCGGTGACCTGACCGTTAATCTAAAGATTGCTGATGAACCACAATATTTGAAGACAAATCTTGGCGAACCTTTAAGTGGGATGATAAAAGCAGATTCTAAGTGGTTTTTTGATCCTTAGATTAACACACCAAGTGCAACGCTAATTAATATTATAGAACGCCTGCATAGGCGTTTTAAACCCTAATCGTTTTCTTGGTCTGTTGTTTAGTTTATTCTCAATGTCCTGTATCTCATTATCAGAGACTTGTCTAAAGTCACAACCCTTAGGCAAGAACTCTCTGATTAAGCCGTTGGTATTCTCGTTGGTTCCTCGCTGCCATGACGCATAAGCATCGGCAAAGAAGAAGGAAGTAAAGAGCTTTCGTTTCACCTTCTTATGCTGAGCAAACTCTTTACCATTGTCAGAGGTAATGGTCTT
>NZ_RRYX01000240.1:0-943 GCF_014861375.1 Psychrobacter sp. FME5
AAGACCATTACCTCTGACAATGGTAAAGAGTTTGCTCAGCATAAGAAGGTGAAACGAAAGCTCTTTACTTCCTTCTTCTTTGCCGATGCTTATGCGTCATGGCAGCGAGGAACCAACGAGAATACCAACGGATTAATCAGAGAGTTCTTGCCTAAGGGTTGTGACTTTAGACAAGTCTCTGATAATGAGATACAGGACATTGAGAATAAACTAAACAACAGACCAAGAAAACGCTTAGGGTTTAAAACGCCCAATCAGGTGTTCTATAATATAATTTAGCGTTGCACTTGGTGTGTTAATCTAAGTATTATAAGAAGTATCTAAACTTAAAGTATCTAGACTCTCACCCATTCTTTCCTTAAAAATAGAACTAATCATTATTTCGTTAAATTCTTCAATAAATTTTTCAAAGTTATCGTAACACTGTTTTTGAAACAAAAAAGTATACTCATCTATCATATCTCCTTTTGCTTCATGCCCTGTAAATGGATCAAGAATTTTAGGCATATAAACAATATTCCACGGAGCAGTAAAAGCAAAAACGTTTTTTGTACGACCAAAAACATGCGAAATTTGATAATTTCTAATCAACTCTAGTTTAGAACTTTTTGTTTTAGAATATCCCGTAAGTGCTCTAATTAGTTTTGCTGGTTCTGAATTATTTGTTGGATCTTTTTCAACATGATAATTATTAATTAACCTTTCATAAAACGCCTGGAACAGATGTGTGCCACTTGCATCACGACCAAACCCACGAATGAATACTTTCTCATTACTATAGATACGATTTTTCAAAAGATTCCATTCAATCTCTGCTTTATCATAAGAGGAATAAATAGTTTCTTTAAGACCGAAATTAAAAAACTGCTCTTTAGATATAGTCAATCTCACCTAAAAGTGTTATAAACTAATTATCAAACCCAATTGTTACCATAAACACTAT
>NZ_RRYX01000241.1:0-915 GCF_014861375.1 Psychrobacter sp. FME5
CGAGGCACCTAATAGAGAACTTCTTTGCCAAGATTAAGCAGTATCGTGCGATTGCCACTCGCTATGATAAGTTAGCCAGTCATTTCCTTAGTGCCATTCACTTAGTTTCTTGTGTCGTTTGGCTTAATTGATGACACGCCCTAGTTCAGGGACAAAAAAGTCATAGTCCTGAGTTTTAGCAACGAGCCTTTCCTAAAAACTGTGTAACTGCTTATAATCCAATAACAGGAGAATAAGCAATGACTACTCAATCTGACATTAAAAAACTGGCCGAGCAAATGGCTAGTAGCATGAAAAGCTTCGATGACATCAAAGACTTCCAAAAGCAGCTCATGCAATCCTTTATCGATACTGCCCTTGAAGCTGAGATGGAAGACCATCTAGGCTACCCCAAGCATGAGAAAGCGGACAAGCCTAACAAGCGCAATGGACACACTAAAAAGACCGTCCGAAGTGACACAGGCGATCTTGAGATCTCCACCCCAAGAGACCGTGACGGCGCTTTTGAACCTGCATTAGTGCGTAAGCATCAAACCCGTATCTCAGGTCTTGATGATAAAATCATATTCCTTTACGCCAAAGGTCAAACCACCACTGAGATTGTAGAGAGTATCAAAGAGCTTTACGACGTCGATATCTCAAGCAGCTTAGTTTCAAGAGTCACTGACAACATCTTAGAGGACATCATCGCATGGCAGAACCGGCCATTGAGTAGTGTTTATCCTATTGTCTATTTGGACTGCATTGTCGTTAAGGTACGTCAAGATAAGCAGATCATTAACAAAGCGATTTACTTAGCTCTAGGTGTCGCTCTTAACGGTAAAAAAGAGCTGCTTGGTATGTGGCTCTCAGAGAATGAAGGCGCCAAGTTCTGGCTAGGCGTTCTCACTGAACTACAAAACCGCGGGGTGCAAG
>NZ_RRYX01000242.1:0-909 GCF_014861375.1 Psychrobacter sp. FME5
CTTCTATGTCAATTATGGCTATGTCTGATGCCAGCATACTTTTTAGAACACCACCAAATATGTATCGGCATTTCTAGCAATGGCGAGGTTGTTCGTTCCGTCAATTTGATCGACGACTTATGACTTTAGAAACTAGTAGTTCTTAATTGTTGCCGTCCGTTAAGAAGACCTCTGTTGTACTAGCTATATGATATTAGTATTTAGACGATAAAAAAATTAAAAAGATGAGAAGCATGACCTCTACACCTGAGTTCTTCAATGCTCGTGAAATGTGCAAGGCATGGGCAACCTATATTTAATGATTGGGTTCACGCCTCGTCCCTCGGCAAGAGCAAATACACAGAATTCGGGATGTTCTCAAAAGTATTCTTAGTAACTATAGTGGCGAATTATGACTCCAACCCTCTGCTACGATTTCTTTAACCGCTTGGTCGTAATATTCTGGTAGCTTTCTATCTTTATAATAACTGGTATTCATGAACTCTTTATACTCTAAGCCTCCAGTCAAGCTATCAATCATCCTATCGTACGGTTCACGAACTTCAGGCCATGACAACTCATCGCCTAACACTCGACCAGTATAGCTCATCATATAACTTTGCAATGCGAAAGGCTTCTCCATTCTACCCTGTATAGCTAGGCGGTATATGGGCTCGAATGCTTCTAATACTGGCTTAACAATTCGTGTTTCTTTGCTTACAGCTTTACTCACATCTTCGTCTGTCCATTGATCACGATATGTAGAGAAAGCCTCTATAATGCCCTCTCTCGATTTCCAGTTGATAAGCGCCTTTTTAAACTCAATAGCAGCTTGCTTGATTTCTTGATCGTTCATACCTTAGATTAACACATGAAGTGCAATATCAAATGCGAGGTGAAAAAAAGACCTAGATGCGCTAGCATCAAAGT
>NZ_RRYX01000243.1:0-902 GCF_014861375.1 Psychrobacter sp. FME5
CATAAAAGAGTTATGCCTTGGACAAATATCATAAAATAATTTAGATAAGTCGTTTTCCATCCAACCTTGACGTAGAAACTTCACTTGAGCCCATTTCTTTTCAATGGGATTTAGATCAGGACTGTAAGGCGGTAAGAATAGAAGCCTGTGACCGTGCCTGTTGAGTAGTCTTTGGACTCGCTTATGAAAGCTAGCATTATCCATGACAATCACACATTTTCTCTTAAGGTTTGGGATTAGCGTGTACTTGCACCAATCATAAAATATATCCCCATTGATGTTCTTCTCGAAGTAATCTAGCGCAAACAGCATCTTGCCATAGAGAGCACCAATGACGTTGGTTCGTTTTTTACCTTGCCAGTTATAGCGGTCGATGCAAGGGGTTCCGATGGCAGCATAGCCGTAGAGTCTAATAGTCTCGGCCTCAAAGCCACTCTCATCCATATAAACAATGGGATAGCCTTGAGCGATGAAGTCGTTAAGTTTTCTTAGATACTTAGCTCTCTTTAGGGGGCAAGCTTTGGGATGCTCAAGTGTCTTTTTTTTTGCTAATACCAATACGCTTTAAGGCTTTACTGATGCCTGTTGGGCTACAATTAAAACGCTGTGCCCGCTCATAGTGATAATCGTCAGGGTGGTCTTTGACATCTTGAGCTAAGGCTTCATCTTCTATTTTGTAGGGCTTGATATCTCGAGTAGTTTTGCTGTGAAGACGTTTTTTCCACTTCTGGATAGTCGTTGGACTGATATCATAGAAAACGGCAGCTTCGGCAAAAGTCATGCCCTCATCTAAGCTTTTGAGGACTTGTTTGCGATAATCTAGGGAGTAAGTCATGGTCATTTATAGTGGTAATCGTTTAGTTGATTTGTTTTATAACATTTTTGAAGTCATTTGACTATAC
>NZ_RRYX01000244.1:0-901 GCF_014861375.1 Psychrobacter sp. FME5
CCCGACTAGCCCAGCTGGACAGTCACAACAAGGGTGGGAGTTTGAGATGGTTAATCGGCTTAAAAAAGACGCATCACAGTTTACAAAGCGTCCGATCAGAGAATATTTAGATTACTAATTATAGGGAGTTAGAAAAATGGACTTAGAAAAAATGCAAAAAATAGCGGCATATCTCGAACGCGCATCGGCAGATGAGATGCTCGCAATAGCAGATGACATGGCCAAAAATGCGCCTCATTTGTTAGCCGGCAATATTGATATGTCGGATAGAGAGAGAGCCAAAACATTAATAAAAATGCAAATTAATATGCTTGCTACTACTGCATTTCACTACGACTCAATAACAACGTTCGAGCAGTTATTCGGATTTGCTCAGGGGTTGATTATGGGGTGCAGTATGAGCGGATTACTCACCAAACAGGAAGAAATCGATTTTCAAAAAAATGTGGCGGATAAACGTACAGAATTTTATAAATGTAGTGAATAACCCTGCTGCTAATTTTTGTGAATAATCAAATGTTCTATATTTTATGCATAAGTTTTGCTTATTAATGGATAGTTTTGCTTATTAATGGATAGTTTTGCTTATTAATGAGTGTTTCTGCCTTTTAAAAACCAGTTTTATAGCCCTCTCCTTCCATTTTTTAGCCCTCTGCAAGAGTCCTCGAAGAGCGCAGTTTCGAGAAATCACATATTAGCCTACTTCGTGCTAATATGTGATTGTCTCAAACAGCGTTGGGGAAACCCCAAACCCCAAAAACCCGAGGTGCAAAAATGGCAATCTTCAGAGCCGAAACCAAATCTCTCAGTCGTGGAAAAAGTCATAATTTAGTAGCAGCGATCTCATATCGTGCTGGTATAAAACTCACCGATAACAACACCATAAATCCCAAAGCCCGAT
>NZ_RRYX01000245.1:0-872 GCF_014861375.1 Psychrobacter sp. FME5
GTAGCAATTGGGTTTGATAATTAGTTTATAACACTTTTAGGTGGGATTGACTATAGCTCGATTTTATAGTCTTCGCCGCCGCGCTCGGCTTTCACTTTAATAGTGTTGTTGCCCTTTTTATATTTAACATCTCTAACCCGGTAACCCATACTGCTGACCTTATTGGCCGCTTGCTGCTCGATCGCAGGGCGATAAAAATCCTTATCGATGCTTTTAATGGTTTTCTTGTGTTTCTTATACACACTGCTGTCTTTATAAATATCTTCATAAACGTCGCCAAAAGCATTGTAGCCACCAGGAGCGCTGACACAGCCTGTTGTTATCGTTAATAGAGCAGCAACCATAGCAGTAGCAGTCGTGGTCTTTAAAAAGGTTTTGTTTATCATAAGGTTATCCCATTATTATATTAAAAGTGCCTAATTATAGTCAGTCCTAAATAAAATAAGTACAAATATTATCACGTGTTACTGGGACAAATTTTTCTTGCTTGCTGTGCCTGCGCAGACAGAGGCTACGCAAAATTTATCCCAGTAGCACTGTATTTTTTTATAGTGGATCGGCTATATATTAAAAGTGTCTATCATAAAATGGCTATGGTAAAGCACCTAGCGTAGAGCGATAAAAAAATGGCCAGACAAACCAAAGGCTGGTTTATTTGACCGAAGGCATCAAGAGGTCAACGATGCCAAAATTAAAAGCCAAACGCATAACCATTAAGCGGCATACGTTCTTTTTATGATGTCTCTGAGAGTGTTGTTTTACTTATAACGGTAATGGTTGTTTTGATAGCGACCATTATTATTGTTGTAGCGGTTGTTATAGTCACTGCACTACAAAAGAGTTATAATTTGGATGAATATCATAAAACAATT
>NZ_RRYX01000024.1:0-35108 GCF_014861375.1 Psychrobacter sp. FME5
AAACTTGTTCGTGTTGCGGCTCACGCCAAAACAGTCCGAAAGGTAGAGCAGGTCTGCGAATAAGAGAATGGTTTTGCGAGTGCGGTGTGACTCATGACCGCGATGTTAATGCGGCAAAAAACATTCTTGCGCTCGGGCTTGAGCGTCTAGCGGTAGGAATCCCCTCCGTTTAGGGAGGGGAGGAAGTCAAATTGTGCGCTAGGATTTTTTGGCGCAGACAGGTACAATATAAACCCTAATCATACATTGACCAAGCATAAGACAGGCATGCAAGTAGTTGCGGGCGCTGTCTTTACTTTTTTATCGTACCCTCTATTGGAGTTCCTATGTCTATTGCGTCTACTGCCCAAGAGTCCGCCACCGTTTTGGATGGCAAAGCACTTGCCAAACAAATAGAACAGCAACTGAGTACGCGTGTAGACGCTATTAAAGCTAAAACAGGGCGTACACCGATTTTAGCAACGATACTGGTCGGTGAAGATCCTGCCTCTGCGACTTATGTACGTATGAAAGGCAATGCCTGTAAGCGGGTGGGTATGAGCTCTATCAAGGTAGAAATGCCACATAGTACGACGACAGAGCAGTTGATGGCTAAGGTAAACGAGCTTAATGACAATCCTGACGTTCATGGCATCTTACTACAGCACCCAGTACCTGAGCATATCGATGAACGCGCTTGTTTTGAGAGGATTGACCTTAGAAAAGACGTTGATGGGGTGACCTGTCTGGGCTTTGGGCGTATGGCGATGCAGCAGCCTGCTTATGGTTCATGTACCCCGCAAGGTATCATGCATTTATTAGAGCATTACGGTATTGAGCTGGCAGGTTTGGAGGCAGTCGTCGTCGGTCGTAGTGCTATCCTAGGTAAACCAATGGCGATGATGCTATTAAATGCCAACTGTACGGTGACGATTTGCCACTCAAGAACGCAGGATTTAGAATCCCATATTAAGCGTGCTGATATCGTGGTTGGGGCAGTGGGCGTGCCTGAGCTGATTAAAGCGGAGTGGATTAAAGCGGGCGCGGTAGTGATTGATGCAGGCTTCCATCCTACTGAGAATGGCGGCGTTGGTGATATCGAAATGCAGGGTGTGGCAGATATTGCCAGTGCTTATACACCAGTACCGGGTGGCGTGGGTCCGATGACCATCAACACGCTGATACGCCAAACCGTTGATGCAGCTGAAAAAGCTGCGGGTTTATAAGCCATAAGCCGTTAATAAAAAAGGGCTGTCATAAATACATGACAGCCCTTTTTTTCGTATAACTTTTGTTTAAACTACTATCTTATAACCAGCCCAGACGCTTAAAGTTAAGGTATAAAAATCCACACAGCGAGCCAATCACTGCCATGATAACAAGGTAAGAATATTCCCAATGTAGCTCTGGCATAAAATCAAAGTTCATACCATAAATTCCCGCAATCGCCGTCGGTACCGCTAAAATACCCGCCCAAGCGGCAAGTTTGCGAACCACTTCATTCTGCCCCATATTGACCATAGCAAGATAGGTGTTCATCACCACGCTTAGCATCTCATTGAGTCCATTAATGGCATCTAAAGAATGCAATAAATGGTCATTGACGTCACGAAAATAAGGTTTGGCAGCATGAGAAAAGGGTGAAATTAAGTCACTGTTATCGTGATTGATAAAATAGCTACAAATATCTTGTACCGGCAGAATAACTGCGCGCATATGCACTAATTGCGATTTTAATTCATATAGGTTTCTAAGCGTTTCTTTATTGAATTCATAAGTAAAAATATTACGTTCTTGCTCACGTAAATAACTGCCCAAGCGATCGGTGACCGGCATATAGTTATCGACGATAAAATCGAGAATCGCATGCAGCACAAATATTGGTCCCATGCGCAGCTTTTCTGGGCGGCGGTGGCAATGTTCACGGACTGGTGCGTAGGAGTTTGATGGGCCATTACGGATGGTAATCAGGTAGTTTTTACCCATAAATATCGCGGTGGTACCGTAGCGAATGACATTGTCTTCGAGCTTGGCGGTACGTAATACCACAAACACCATGTCGTTATCGTAGTTCTCAACCTTGGCACGTTGGTGGTCGGCAAATGCATCTTCAATCGCCAATTCATGCAGACCGAACGCTTCTTTGACTTTAACCATGGTTTTTAAGCTGGGGTCATATAGACCGAGCCAAATAAATTGACCATTGTTATTCAAGGCACGACTGACATCGTTGAGCGCTATTTTATCAAGTTTTTCACCGGTTTTACGTGAGTAAGCATAGCAATTGACCACTTCACCATCACTAGATAAGTCGATATCCTCATAGCGCTCAGAGTCTGGATCATAGACAGTCATCGTTTCAATAGTGTCTTCGATCGTCGCATCCGTATCGCCATAAATATAACTGTCATAGTTATCATGGTCATCTGAATAAGAATTTTCAGCCTTCATGTTTGCGTCAGTCAGACCGACAGTAGAGTCAGGTGTGATACGAGTTGTCGGTTCGACAATCAAGTCGTCATCTTGGTTCATACCCTCTCCTTTAGTCTAATTAAAATAACTTTGCTACAGCGCATAGTTTTTTAAAGTCTCAATATCGACCAGGCTCAACAAGCTCTCATGACAAGCTTCCAGTTTTATTTGTGGCGCAATGTCAAAGTCTAGCGATTCAATCCAGCGTAACGCACAAATACACCAGTAGTCACCGGGTTTAAGGCCAGAAAACCCATACTCAGGCAGCGGGGTGATAAGGTCATTACCGCGACTGGCAGAAAAGTTTAAAAACTCACTGGTCATTTTGGCGCAAACGGTATGTTGACCGACGTCATGATTGCCAGTATGACAAAAGCCATTGCGATAATAGCCGGTGATAGGGTCAAAGCAGCAGCTGGCAAGGGCCGTGCCCAAAACGTTTGATTGATTGATGGCTGGGTTTGGGTGGTAATCAGATGACATAAGGCTTCCGAGATAAAAATATGGCTTAGTGTAACATGAGTCTGAGTCGAGGACATGCCCTAAGGTATGTCCTAGCCAAGCTCATGATTTTATTAAAAACGTGCTTTATTATACAGAAACAGTGCTATTATTCTTACTTAACCGATTATCGATATAATGCGCTAATAATTAGCCTATCTTTAACACCAATGAGGCATAATTAGATAGTGATGGCGGCCAATTGTCACTAGGCGAACCTTGCCTGCTATGCTAAACTAAAGCATAAAGTGCCTTGATTATTTATCGCCGTTTATCAGCGTATAAATATACTCGTCTTATCATTATAAATTACACTTATTACTCACCATTTTGCGGTTACCTAGTTTGTTTATAAATAATTGGGTCAATGATGTTGCGCGTTAAAAATAAAAATGCACGGCGTCAATGCAATGGTAAATATAACCTTTAAGTACCGCATCTAAGTACCGCATCACTAACGCGTTTTTGGTAAGCGATACGCCAAACAAGGATTTATTGTGTCTGTCAGTTCTGATTCTGCAAAACCTGCCCAGTCAAGTACGATCAATACAGCAGCGACTCAGCCTGTTAACCACGCTGCTGCTCCCAATAGCACCCCATACTTAAGTAACTTTGCCAGCGACGTGGCCAATAGCTGGCTGTTGCCTGATGGGGTCGTCGATGTATTGTTTGAAGATGCCCATAAGCAAGAAGTACTGAGACATCAATTGATCCAGCAGCTTATTAGCCATGGCTATGAGTTGGTCAATCCGCCGATGATTGAGTTTACTGAATCATTATTGAGTGACGCCTCAGAAGATTTAAAACGCCAAACCTTTAAGATTATCGATCAATTAACCGGTCGATTGATGGGTTTACGTGCCGATATCACTCCACAGATTTTGCGTATCGATGCGCATCATGGTGGATCAGGTATTGCGCGTTATTGCTACGCTGGGGATGTGATTCATACCTTGCCATCAGGTCTTTTTGGCTCACGTACGCCGCTGCAATTGGGGGCGGAAATATTTGGTTGTGCCTCACTTGCCGCCGATATTGAGCTGATAGATGTGCTGTTTAGTATGGTAAATACGCTAAATATGAGCGCTGCATTGCACGTCGATTTAGGTCATGTGGCAATATTTAAGCGCTTGGCTGAATTGGCTGAATTAGCCGAGAGCGACACTGAACGCTTGATGCATTTGTACGCCAATAAAAACCTACCAGAGCTTAAGCGCATTTGCCAAGCACTGCCAATGGGTGATGATTTTTATGCGCTAGCGCGTTTTGGTCATGACATCGAAAATCTATTGGCGAAGCTGTCCACTACCGCGCAGCAAGATACTCAGATTGCGACGGCCATTGACGAGTTACAACGCCTAAAAACACATCTACAGGATCAATGGGACTGTGCCGTAAGTATCGATGTGACGGAGCTGTCAGGCTACCACTACCACACAGGTATTGTATTCAACGGTTATATCAATAGTGAAACCCAGCCGTTGGTTCGTGGTGGGCGTTTTGATGGGATGCAGAGTGGCAGTCAATTAGCAGGCGATCAAATACGCGAAGCCACTGGCTTTAGTATGGATGTCAGCCGCTTGCTGGCTCATACTCAGCTTGATGCACCAACCGTCGTGCTGGTTGACTATGACGCGTCAAGCAGCGCGGACCAAGAGCAGATGCAAACGCTGTTGCAACAAGTGGCAAGCTTGCGTCAGCAAGGCTATCGCGTCACTATGCCGTTAAACGCCGAAGACCGCCCAGCTAACACAACGCACCGCTTAAGCTTTGCCAATAATCAGTGGCAGTTAAACGCTATTTAAAAATTAGCGCGCGTTCAGTTAAAAGCACATAGTAAATACATCATAACTGTTTTAGATGATAAGTAGTTTTAACATAATTTTAGTTTTTAAACCGTTATTGCACACACCTCAATAGACAAAGGTAAGGATTGATCATGGGTAAGAATGTCGTAGTTTTGGGTAGCCAATGGGGCGATGAAGGTAAGGGTAAAATCGTCGATTTACTGACCGAAAAAGCCTCAGCAGTCGCTCGCTTTCAAGGCGGACATAATGCTGGTCACACGTTAGTTGTCGATGGCAAAACCACCGTCCTACATTTAATCCCATCAGGTATTTTACGTGAAGGCGTCACCTGCTTCATCGGTAACGGTGTGGTGTTAGCACCTGATGCCTTGCTAAAAGAGATGAAAGAATTAGAAGCCAATAACGTCCCAGTACGTGAGCGTTTACGCATTTCACCGAACTGCCCACTTATCATGCCATACCACGTCGCATTAGACCAAGCGCGCGAAGCCAAACGTGGCACTGGCAAAATTGGTACGACGGGTCGCGGCATCGGTCCTGCTTATGAAGACAAAGTAGCGCGCCGTGCAATCAAGCTTGCTGATTTATTCCGTGATGACTTAGAAGAGAAGCTACGCAACTTAATCGAATACCATAACTTCCAGTTAACTCAGTATTATAAAGTTGAGGCGATTGATTTTGATGAAACATTTAAGCTTTGCCAAGAATGGAAAGAAGAAATCAGAGGTATGGTTACTGATGTCACTGAAGATTTGAACCAATTTCGCCTTGCTGGAAAAAACCTGATGTTTGAAGGTGCGCAAGGGACGTTACTCGATATCGACCACGGTACTTATCCGTTTGTGACCAGCTCAAGCGTCACAGCGGGCGGCGTATCGACAGGTACAGGTATCGGCCCATTGTACTTAGATTATGTCCTTGGTATCACCAAAGCTTACACCACGCGTGTCGGTAGCGGTCCGTTCCCAACTGAATTATTTGATGATGTTGGCGCGCATTTGGCCAAAGTCGGTCACGAGTTCGGTGCAACGACAGGCCGCGCACGTCGTTGTGGTTGGTTCGACGCTGAAGCTCTACGCCGTGCTGTGGTATTGAACTCTATGTCAGGTATCTGCTTGACCAAACTTGACGTATTAGATGGTTTGGAAGAGCTGTTAATCGGCGTAGGTTATAACTTACCTGAAACTGAGTGTGCCGGCGCGCATGATGCTGAGTTCTATGAAGCGGTAACGCCTAAGTACGAAACGCTAGAAGGCTGGAGCGAGTCAACGGTGGGTATCACCAATTATGACGATCTACCAGAAAATGCCAAAAAATATATCAAACGTATCGAAGCGTTGATTGGTTGCCCTGTTGATATCATCTCAACCGGCCCTGATCGCGAAGAAACAATCGTTCTACGTGACCCGTATGATGTGTAAATAAGTTTTTTAGCTAAACACTAAAACCCCTTTGCTAAGCATTGGGGTTTTTTTGTGCGTCATTTTTCTAAATATAGTCATTTTTATAACCATTTTTAAAATAAGGACATGCCCTAGGATAGCTGTATTAGTGTGTTATTGGAATAAATTTTTCTGGCGTGCTGCATACGCAGAGGCTGCGCAAAATTCATTCCAATAGCACTGTCGCATTTTTAAGATGTTTTGATTTTTCTATAAAGTGGGTTTTATTAACATTATTCGGGTTTAATTGAGTATAATGTGTTAGAGGGAACTTTAACTCTTTTAATACATAAAAAGGAAAATGTAATGATAACAACTACTGTCAAGCGCTCTATTCGCAGTACTTCTCTAGCGATAGTAACGTCTGCCGCTTTTATGCTGCCTATGCTTTCTTGGGGTGCTGAAAATTGCGATAACCCCAACAACGATTTTGATAGCCTATATTGCTTGACAAAAGTATATTTGCAAGCAGATAAAGAGCTCAATACTTCTTATAACAAATTAAGCAAACAGCTGAATAAAAAACAAAAATCCACGCTAAAACGTGGTCAGCTGGCTTGGCTGCGTGAGCGTGATGATCGATGTAGTTATAATGATGATGAAAATGGCTTTTTTGTTAATATGGGCTGTGCTACTCGCACGACGACCAGTCGCGTTAACTTTTTAAACGAGCGGGTGCGTGAATGTAACGCGGGCAGCTGCCGAGACAGTCGCTTAGGTGAGTAGCAATATCAACTTGTAGGATTTACTTTTATGCAAGCTATGGTCATAAATTAACCCTATCATTTATAGCGTCAATCATTATAATAGGCAGCAATCCTGTGTTGGCGCTCAGGTTGCCGTATTGGTAGACCATGAGTCATTTGGTTACATTTCAGCCAACATTGTGACCAAAGATAAAACCAAGTATTTACTATTTTATTTCTTATCAAATTTATCATTTATTAGGAGCTTTTCATGGCTAACGAACGTACTTTATCTATCATCAAACCTGACGCTGTTGCTGGCAACCACATCGGTGCTATCTATGACCGTTTTGAACAAGCGGGTCTAAAAATTGTTGCGGCTAAAATGCTACAACTTGATGACGAAAAAGCGGGTGGTTTTTACGCTGAGCATGCTGAGCGTCCATTTTATAATGACCTAAAATCTTTCATGATGTCAGGCCCAGTATTGGTATCTGTGTTAGAAGGCGAAAACGCTATCGCTAAGCATCGTGAAATCATGGGCGCTACTAACCCAAAAGATGCAGACAAAGGCACTATCCGTGCTGATTTTGCTAGCAGCATCGACGAAAACGCGGTTCATGGTTCAGATTCAGCAGAATCAGCCGCGCGCGAAATTAGCTACTTTTTCAATGATGATGAAGTTTGTGCACGTAAGCGCTAGTAGCAATTATTGATATCAGCTTATAATGTTGATTATTGATAATTAGTGTGGCGAGACGGCTTATATCTTATGGTATAAGCCGTTTTAGCTCTTATAATAGACTTATTTATGATTGAAATTTTCGACAGCTTGCCTCATTATTATAGTCAGTGAAACGTAAAATCGATACATCACGTACTGCAGGTACCGTTTTTTCTTGCTTGCTGTGCCTACGCAGACAGAGGCTACAAAAAAACTATACCAGCAGTATCGTAGCGTTTTTAAAGTATTTTAACTATAGTTTTACATTGCGTTATCAATCCTTTATCAGCATGATTTTATCAAATGCTCAGTATTCACAAGTGCCTGATAAAATGCGTTCATAACGGATTGCTCATGCACTCATGCATTATGAATGCATCGCAACGCCCATATCAATAATTGTATCGCTCATATCAGCAGATACAAAAAGGTTATCTATTATGTCCACTGTTCAAACCCCAACCCAGCACATACCTGCAAAGGCTACTAAGAGCATCAAGCTAGTAGACGAGGCGCAGGCCAAAACCAACTTATTGGGCATGCCGCAAGCGCAACTGTCTGATTACTTTAAAAGTATTGGCGAAAAGCCGTTTCGTGCGACACAGGTAATTAAGTGGATTTATCAGCATGGGGTGACGGATTTTGAGCAAATGACCAATCTCAGCAAATCATTGCGTGATAAATTATCGCTCAATGCTTGTGTTACGCCACCAAAAGTGATTCATCGCCAATATAGCGATGATGGCACCCGTAAATGGGTGTTTGAAGTTACTGGCGGCTCATTGGTTGAGACGGTATTAATTCCTGCAGATGATAGTAAATTAAATGGTCGTAAAACCTTATGTATTTCCTCACAAGTGGGCTGTGCGCTGGATTGTAGCTTTTGTAGTACGGGTAAACAGGGCTTTGAGCGCGATTTAAGTGCGGCTGAGATTATCGGGCAGCTATGGGTGGCTAACGCTTCTTATATGAGCGATGAAAATGACAGTTTAGACAACGTTGACCATAGCCTATGGGAAAATAACGTCACCAATGTAGTGATGATGGGTATGGGCGAGCCATTGCTAAACTACAAACCCGTGGTGGGCTCGATGGAGCTGATGTTAAGCGATCATGGCTATGGACTGTCCAAGCGCCGCGTGACCTTATCCACCTCGGGCGTGGTGCCAAAAATGTATCAGTTGGCGCAAGATATCGATGTGGCCTTGGCCATCTCGCTACATGCGCCCAATGACGAGCTACGTAATGAGCTAGTGCCAATAAATAAAAAATACCCGTTGAACGAGCTGATTGCTGCTGCAAAGAACTACGTTCATGATGTCAATCCGCGCCATAAAAAGCACGTGACCATCGAATACGTAATGCTAGATGGTGTCAATGATAGTAATGAGAATGCTCATCAATTGGTCGCGTTATTAGACGGTCTACCAAGTAAGATTAACCTCATCCCGTTTAATCCATTCCCGCATTCGGGATATGATAAATCAAGCAATAACCGTATTCATACTTTTAGCAATATATTAAGTGAAGCGGGGTTTGTCTGTACCATTCGTCAAACGCGTGGGGACGATATTGATGCCGCTTGCGGTCAATTAGTCGGGCAAGTCGCTGATAGAACTCGTCGTTCCGCCGCTTGGCAGCAAAGCATCAAAGACCGTGAAAGCGTTTAGGGTAATGGTTGCCTGAGCCTGAATGACTAACCTGAGCCTGAATGACTAATAAGTTACATGAATGGCTATCATTAGTCCTAAATAAAATATAGCAGGCTGCTGAGCGTTAGCTGTCTTTTTTGCATCACAACGGTAATAAAATGTAGTCATCGCTATCAACAGCCTAGCGCTGTGCAATTAATAAAAACTAAATTGTACTTATGGGGGTTAAATCTATTAAACTGATGCCTCGAGGATCGAACGCATTGACTCACAGTTTTATGATGGTAGCCACGATGACTTCTAAAAATTCTTGTCAGTTCAAATATCAAACATTTTTTTCTCATACGATGAAGCGGTTGGGTAATAAAGTTTTTCAAAAAAACAGCGCTCGGTGTATTTTGCTTGCAGGGTCGTTAAGCGCGCTGATGTTAAGTGGTTGCCAAAGCACACCAAACAACGACTTGCTGAATGGTACCCCTTATCAAACGTCGACGCGACCTAATGACAATCGTAACTTAGACCAACAGGAAATTGCTCGCGTGCGCACTTCACTGGCGGCGCAATATATCCGAAAAAAAGAGCTCGATACTGCACAGCGTCAGCTCGAAAAAGCCCTTGCTGCTGATAGCCGTTACGCGCCAGCCTATGATATGATGGGCGTTTTGCTGCAGCAAGAGGGTAGCCGCATCAATCTTGAAAAAGCCGATCAGTATTTTAAAAAGGCAATCACCCTTGATAAAAATTTTGAACAAGCAAACAATAACTATGGCGTTTATTTATCACAGATGAAGCGCTATCGTGAGGCGGCAGAGCAGTTTGGTATTGCAGGTGCAGCATTGGGTTACGAAGGCCGTATTGGTGCGTTGGAGAATCTAGGGCGTACTTATCTTAAACTTAATGATCACCCTGCGGCGGCCAAAGCATTTTTACGTGCGCTCGATGGCAATCGTAATAGTGTGATTGCGCATATTGAATTGGTAGATTTATTGCTTGAACAGCAGCGTGTGCAGCAGGCGCAACGGCTTTATGATGAGACACTGGTATTAGTGAAAGGACAGGGTATTAGCCCGCGTTTACTATTACAAGGTATTAAACTTGCCGCTGCGCAAAACAATATAAAAACGCGCCAGCAATTGGCACAGCAGCTTTTATCTGCTTATCCGCTAAGCGATGAAGCAAAACAACTTAAGACTTGGCTTAATAATCCAGAGGCACCATGGAAATGACCACCCCATCATCAAACACTCAATCTAATGCTCAGGGATCATTTGGTGCCATGTTGCAGCAAGCCCGCAAACATAAGCAAGTAAGCTTAGAAGAGGCGGCCGCCGAGTTATTTATTTTAAAGCGTCATTTGCAAGCGCTAGAGGATGAGAACTTTGCGCAGATGCCGCAAGCGGCTTTTGCTCGTGGGTTTGCGATTAATTATGCTAAGTTTTTGGGTTTAGATCCTGTCAAGATAGCGAGTAGTTTTGACGCCGCGTATCCCAACGAACTCAAATCAGATTCGATGAGAAACGTCGAGTCACCACTGCGCCCCATGGGCACATTGCAGCGTGATACCCACAACCGCATTCGTTTTAATCCATTGCTTATCATAGCGGTTATTGGTGTCATCATCTTAGCGATTTTCTTGTTCCGTATGGTTAGCAACGCCAGTAAAGAAAACAGCGACCAACCGATATCAACCACGGAAGACCTCTCAGAGATAGAGCAGGCGCAAGGCGCTGCGATTAATGACGCTACTGGCGTCGGCGCTTCTGGCTCTGCTTTAAATACAGGCGATGCTAATGCGAGCATGGCCTCCCTAGAGGTGAAACTGACCAATACCGCCGCTGTTAGTATCAGTGATGCCTCTGGTAGCAGCCTGATGAATGGCGCTCAGACGTCTGGTGATTATAAGCTATTAGGTACGCCACCATTTAATGTGCAAATTGATAATATCGATAACGTCAGCTTAATGCTCAACCAAGAAGCGGTGGCTTTAGACAGCTATGCAACTGATAAGCAGGCTAGCTTTGAGTTAGCGCCTTAACTTTTTACGCTACTTTTGAGTGCTGCTGAGTGTTTAGCGCTATTATAAGTGTGTTTTTCTTCGTTTTTCTCGCTCCAATGAAAGGGTTTGTCTATGTCAACGTCAGCGCCTATTAACCGTCGTCCTACCAAAAAAATACATGTCGGTGATGTCGCGATTGGTGGCGATGCGCCGATTAGTGTCCAAAGTATGACCAATACAGATACCTGTGATGTGGCAGCGACTGTCGCCCAAATCGAGCGCTGCGTTGAGGCAGGTGCCGATCTAATGCGGGTATCGACGCCGACGATGGATACGGTCAAAGCCTTTGCAGAAATTCGGAAGCGGGTCAGTGTTCCTTTAATCGCCGATGTACATTTTGACCATAAAATTGCCTTGGCCGTTGCCGAAGCAGGCGCTGATTGCCTGCGTATCAACCCTGGTAACATTGGCAGCGATGCCAAAGTACGCGAAGTGGTCGCTTGTGCCAAGGATTACAATATTCCGATTCGTATTGGCGTTAACGCAGGTTCGTTAGAAAAAGACATTCAACGCAAATATACTGAGCCAACAGGCGAGGCGATGCTCGAATCAGCGATGCGTCATATCGATATATTAGAGCGTCTCAATTTTGACCAATATAAAGTATCGGTCAAAGCCAGTAATGTATTCTTAACTTTGGATGCTTATCGCCTGATATCTGCGCAAATTGATAATCCGCTACATTTGGGTGTCACTGAAGCGGGTGTCTATCGTACAGGGGCGGTGAAATCTGCCATTGCCCTCGGTGGTTTACTGTTAGATGGTATTGGCGATACCATTCGTATCTCCTTAGCCGCCGAGCCTGAAGAAGAAATAAAAATTGGTTTCGATATTTTAAAATCATTGAATATTCGCTCTAATGGCGTTAACTTTATCGCTTGCCCGAGCTGCTCGCGTCAAGAGTTTGATGTTATCAAGGTAATGACCGCGTTAGAGTCGCGTTTAGAAGACATTCGTGAACCGATGGATCTGTCGGTGATTGGCTGTAAAGTAAATGGTCCGGGTGAGGCAAAAGAAGCTGATATTGGTATCGTTGGCGCTGCACCAAAATCATTGGTGTATCGTATGGGTGAAAAGAGCCATTTGATTCATACGGATAATCTGGTCGATGAAATCGAAGGCATGGTACGTGCTCATGCAGAAGATTTAGCAAAAAAACGCGAGAATGAGATTATTCGCGTAAAGTAACTTGCAGTGAACAACATGTTTTCCGATTAAAAAAGCGTTATTACGAATAAAGAACAGCTACCTGTTAAAAATTTTAAGGATACGACCGTACCATGATTAAAGCGATCAAAGGGTTTAATGATATTTTGCCTGAGCAATCTGCAAAGTGGCTGCATTTAGAGGCGATACTGGCTGATGTATTGGGCAGATACGGCTATGAGCATATTCGTCTACCAATCGTTGAGCAAACCGATTTGTTTGCGCGTGCTATCGGCGGCGCAACGGATATCGTAGAAAAAGAAATGTATAGCTTTACGGATAAGTCTGAGCCACCAACGCCATTGGCACTGCGTCCTGAAGGTACAGCAGGCGCAGTACGTGCGGTGATTGAGCACAACTTGCTACGCGGTGATACGCCCAAATTATGGTATATCGGTCCGATGTTTCGCTATGAGCGTCCACAGAAAGGCCGTTATCGTCAGTTCCATCAATTGGGCGTAGAAAGCTTCGGTAGTCCGCTTCCAGATGCTGACGCTGAATTGATTGCCATGACCCATCTCATGTGGCAAGAATTGGGTTTAAAAGATGAGATGCATTTACAACTAAATAGCTTAGGTGAGCTGGATGAGCGTCATGCTTATCGTCAAGCGTTGGTGACGTATCTAACCGATAAACAAGACCAGCTTGACGACGATAGTAAGCGCCGCTTGACTACCAATCCGCTACGTATCTTAGACAGTAAAGAAGCCAGTACTCAAGCCATATTAGCCGATGCACCCAAGCTTGCTGAATTTTTGGGTGCAGAAAGTGTGGCGCATTTTGAGCAGGTTCAAAAGTACTTAACCGAACTTGGTATTGATTTTGAGATAAATCCGCACCTCGTCCGTGGTCTTGATTATTATAATAAGACCGTTTTTGAATGGGTAACGGATAAGCTTGGTAGCCAAGCCACCGTCTGTGCAGGCGGTCGTTATGATGGTCTAGTCGGGCAACTGAAGTCTATCGGTACAGATAGCAATAAGCCGGTAAAATCTGAACCTGCCGTTGGTTTTGCGATGGGGCTTGAGCGTTTATTATTATTGATGGAAGCGGTTGCGCCGATTGCAGCGCTTCCTGCTTGTGATGTCTTTGTGGTTGCCCATCCAGAGGTCTATAGTGCTGGTATTGGTTATGCGCAACGCTTGCGTTATAGTCGCCCAGATCTTCGGGTAAAAATGGCCAGTGCGACGAGCCTAAAAGCGCAAATGAAAAAAGCAGACAAATCAGGTGCAGCAATGACCGTCATTATCGCTCAGCAAGAGCTGGAAGATAACACCATTAGCATCAAAGATATGCAAACAGGTGAGCAACAAACGGTCGCTACAGATTGGCTGGCAAATAAAGACAATATTTCGCGTCAGTAATCGATTTTGGCATTAGCAAATTAATATAAATCTTATCAGGTAAACATATATGGCTCTGACACCTAATTCGCCGAATGCAGACAGTTCAATGCAAGCGTTAAAGCAATATGGCAGTTATATTGTCACTGTGATTTTGTTGGCACTGGCTGCTTATTTCGGTTGGACTTATTGGCAAGACAACCATGCGCGGGTTGATACTGTCGCCGCAGATTATTATGCAGACATTCAGCGTTTAAATGAAGAAGTGAGTTTGGCCTCGCAAAACCCAGACTTAGAGGCAGAGGCTCAAGCATCACTCGAGCAGAGCCGTACACAGTTGAATAAAGATATTGATGCGTTGGTCAGCACACATGGCGAGTCGGTTTATGCATGGCAAGCATTGATGATTAAAGCGCGTCAGCAAATTGATAACGATGACTTTGCGGCGGCAAGCGACACCCTCAAAAAAGCCTTGACCATTGATTTGGGTGATGCAGGGTTAAAAGCGATCACTCGCTTGCGCTATGCAACAACGCTATTGGCTGCAGGCGATGCAGATGCGGCGTTGACACAAGCGAACAATGACATGCCAGGCTCGTTTGAAGCCAGCCAACAAGAATTGCTCGGTGATATTTACTTGGCGCAAGACAATAAAGACTCAGCGATTAAGTCGTACAATAATGCTTGGGAGCTGTTACGTGGCCGTCAAGAAACACGTGCAGTATTGGCATTAAAAATGGAGAGTTTGGGAATCGTGCCTGAGCCTATCGCTGATCAAGCGCGTCTGGTTCAAGAGTCAACTGCTCCTGAACAGCCATTAATAGTAGAAAACCCAGCAGAAAATACGACCGTTGATGTGACGCAGTAATTGCTAATTAATAATCATTTATTTGTAGTGAGAACCTATAATGACTCAATCTATTCGCTCTAGCAAAATTTTAACCGCTAACACTGTCAAAAAGACAGTGATGCATGTGGCAGTATTGGCAGTAATGAGCACTGCAGTGATTGGGTGTAATCGCGGTATCAAACCCGTCGTCAACGATCCCGTAAAACTGGTACAGATTGCTGAGCCTATTAGCGTACTACAACCTGTTTTTAGTACGGATGTCGGTAGTAAAAAAGCCAGTAAAAAGGACCCACTGAATCTGCAGGTCGGTTATGCCGATGGACAAATTGTTACTGCATCGCGCGGTGGTGATTTGGCGGGTTTTAATAATGCAGGCGAGCGTTTATGGTCGGTCAATGTCGATGATCAAATCACAGGCGGTGTTGCGTTAGATGCTTTAAGCCAAACAGCGATTGTGAGCACCCGCGGTGGTCTAATCATGGCATTTGATAGTGCTACTGGTGCCAAACGCTGGCAGCAGCAGTTATCAGGGTCGGTGTTGACCCCAGCGCTTATTACTAATAACCGCGTGATTCTATCAGCGAACGACGGGTTTTTGCATGGTTTGTCACTACAAACCGGTCAGTCTGTCTGGCAGTTTGCGACCCAAGTACCAGCCATCAGCGTACGTGGTAGTGCTGCACCAACCTTGTTAGACAGTAAAACCGCGTTATTAGCGACTGCTGATGGGCGTTTGCACGCGGTGACGACTGATAGCGGTCTGCCGCAGTGGTCAAGACGTGTTGGCGTTGGTGCTGGTAGTAGTGAGGTTGAGCGCATGAGCGACGTTGACGGCATGCCTGTCATCGATAAAAACCAACTTTTCGCCATCAGTTATAGTGGCCAATTACTGGGTATCGATTTGGCGTCACGTCAAGTCATGTTCGTTAAAGAGCTTGCTAGCTTAAAATCACTTGCCGTAAATAACCAACAAGTTATTGGCACCAGTCTAGACGGTAAAGTCGCCGCTTATGATCGCACCAGTGGTGAGCTGCTGTGGGAAAGCGAAGAGTTGGCCTATCGTCACTTAACCAACCCTGTGATGATTGGCAATTACATTGCCGTTGGTGATTTCGATGGTGTGGTGCATTTATTTAACCCTGCTAGCGGTAAAATCGTCAGCCGTGTACAAACCAAAGGCGCGTTGAGTAATTTACAAGTACAAGGCAGCCGTTTAATGACCCAAAGTACCTCAGGGCAAGTTGCTATTTGGCAGCTGGCACGTTAAATCTTTATTAGTAGCAGCTATTTAATAGAGTAGGTTTTAATATTGTTTATTAATTAGTATTGTTTATTAACTAGCATTGTTTATTAAATAGTCCCACTGATAATATAATTAATAAAAAACGCTGCTTAGTCAGCGTTTAGTGCCTGGTGTAAATTGCTTGTTTAAATATAAGCTTTCGCGTATTCTATGCGACCGATGCGCTTTCAGCATCATCCCTATGTGCTTTTTTACGATCATGTTTATATGAAATTTAGTCAGCTTATATTGTGTTTTTTAAATGTAA
The DNA here is from genome assembly GCF_014861375.1 of Psychrobacter sp. FME5. Taxonomy (NCBI): domain Bacteria; kingdom Pseudomonadati; phylum Pseudomonadota; class Gammaproteobacteria; order Moraxellales; family Moraxellaceae; genus Psychrobacter; species Psychrobacter sp. FME5. The sequence continues at coordinate 16,270 of NZ_RRYX01000024.1, forward strand.
AATAGCTGATTATTTCTATTAAAGTTTTATCCTTTATTTTAATTTTCGGTCAAGTACAGAGTATTCGCTATTGTTGTTTTAATACCAATCACAAAAGTTAGAGTAGCAAGGAAAACGAGTGCCAGTACTACGTATTGTAGACTAAACGAGTTTGTCACAGCTAATCGTAATTTTGGGGTTTGGTCTAAGAGTATTCGTACGATCCGTCATTTTGCCCTTCACTGAGAGTAACCCATGAGTATCAAGCCTGTGGTCGCCTTAATTGGTCGTCCAAACGTCGGTAAATCTACCTTATTTAATCAATTTACAAAAAGTCGGCAGGCGCTGGTTGCTGACTTATCAGGACTGACTCGTGACCGTCAATATGGCGATGCGACCTACGAAGACAAATCTTTTATCGTCGTAGACACGGGCGGTATTGGTGAAGCGGATGACGGTAGTGGCAATATCGACGACTATATGTCTGAGCAATCGCATACCGCTATCCACGAAGCCGATATCATTGTGTTTGTCGTCGATGCCCGTGCAGGTATGATTGGCGCTGATGCCGAAATTGGTAAGTTTTTGCATACCCTAGGTAAGCCCGTATATGTGGTTGCCAACAAAGTCGATGGCGTCCATGATGCGGCACCTGCTGAATTTTATGCGTTAGGATTGGGCGAACCATATCCGATGGCGGCCAGTCATGGTCGCGGTGTTGGTAACCTGCTGGAAGTTTTGACCGCGGATATGCCTGAGCAAGACAATGTAGTAGAACCAAAAGGTCTAAAGCTTGCCATTATTGGTCGTCCAAACGTTGGTAAATCGACGCTAGTCAATCGATTGTTGGGTGAAGATCGGGTGGTGGTGTTTGATATGCCGGGCACCACTCGCGACAGTATTTATATCCCTTATAAGCGCGATGGCAGAGACTACGTACTCATTGATACAGCGGGTGTGCGTCGCCGCGGTAGAATCGATGAAAAAGTAGAAAAGTTCTCGGTTATCAAAACGCTGCAAGCGATCGAAGACTCTAACGTCACCGTTATTGTTATTGACGCGCATGAAGGCATTGTCGATCAAGATTTGCATATGATTGGCTATGCATTAGATGCGGGCCGTGCCTTGGTAGTGGCGATTAATAAATGGGATGGTCTGACGCCAGAACAAAGAGATTACATTAAGCTTGAGATGGATCGCCGTTTTAGCTTTATTCCCTATGTAAAAGTGCATTTGATATCAGCGCTACATGGTACGGGTGTGGGCAATTTATATCCTTCTATTTTACGTGCTTATAAATCGTCTATGTTTGATGTGTCTACCAATCGCTTGACCCAGATTTTACAAGACGCCGTGACGGCCAATCCGCCGCCGACGGTTGCTGGTCGCCGTATTAAACTGCGTTTTGCTCATATCGGTGGTCACAATCCACCAGTAATCGTCATTCATGGTAATCAAACCAGCTCTCTGCCTAAGAGCTATCAGCGCTATCTTGAAAACCAATTCCGTCAAGTATTTAAGCTTGAAGGCACGCCGCTCAATGTGGTACTCAAGCAAAATGACAACCCATACGCCAACAAGAGTGACACGCCAACCAAAGCAAAAGAACAACAGCTACGTCAGCGTGAGCGCAATCGAGCACAGAAATTTACCACGAAAGAGAAAAAGCCGCGCAAATAGTAGCGCTTGCTGACGATCTGATGGTTATTGACTTTATCGTACTGTGAAGTGCGACAAAGTCAATGTAGATCGGCTCTGTGGTGATAAGTTTTTTAACCAACCTGAAAATAATCATTAAATATCTAAATGTTTGACTTATATATCTCCAAAATAGCTGTATAGTCAGTGAAACGTAAAATCGATACATCACGTACTGCAGGTACAGCTTTTTCTAGCTTGCTGTGCCTACGCAGACAGAGGCTACAAAAAAACTATACCAGCAGTATCATAGCGTTTTTAAAGTATTTTAACTATAGTATAAATATAAAGTTGTCTTAACTCAGTTGAGTGATATGAACAACCTCCCATCTCAGACCATTTCTACCTTTATCTGGCGCTCTGTCATGCAAGCCATTACTTTGGCTGTGCTGTTGGGCCTTTTATTGTCTTTTGTTTACGGCTTCGTGCGTCATTATCAAGAAAAACATCAACATATTCAGCAATTGGCTGAATTATTGACTACCAGCGCTTCGACGGCAGACGGTGCTGACATCGTGGCTGAGCAAGTTGCTTTTCTATTAGATAATGAGCCGAGCATTCAAAGCATTTTATTTTATTCGACCCCTCAGCCCATCGACGATATCAGCCAATCAAGAAAGGACTGGAGAAATGCTTTGTTCGCCCGTACGGTCAGCTTTAATTACCCCGTAGTCAGCAACTATATCAACAACAGTAATATCGCGAAAAATGACTCAAAGGCCGATCAACGATTAGCGGTTCATGAATCAATAGATGAGAGTAATGATAATAGCGATCTTGTCGGTTATATTAATATTACGCTAGATGTGAATGAGCTGCGTTTACAGTGGTTGCAAAGCAATTTATTATTATGGTTTATAACGACGATACTAGCGGTTCTTTTGGCGCTGTACATTCTGCGCAAACTCAAATGGCCGATCAAAGATATTGAGGCTTTGGCCGAGGTATGTTACCTCGTCGCAAAAAATAAAGAGCTCGAGCAGTTACCCGTCATTGCACAGCGTTTTGATTTTCAGGAGTTGGTGCAGATTAAACAGACTTTCGCGGCGTTGTTTAATCGCTTACAAGACGCTAGACAGGATTATGAGGCGCTTGCTGTCTTTGAGCAGCAATTACATAACAAAGATGTATCGCTTGATGTACAGTTGCATAACTTTCAAAGTATGATAACGCACGAGCTAAAAACCTCGCTAAATGCCATTGTAGGCGGTTTGCAGCTGTTAGATTACGACACTCTTAATAGAGAACAAAAAGATGCTGTTGAAATCATCAAGGATGGCAGTGACAAACTGGTGTTGTCGCTTGAGCATATTATTCAATTGAACCAAATACAAAAAGGTCAAATTAGTATCAACTGCATTGAGTTCAACCCCTTACAGTTGATTGCGGATCTGTTGGCAGAATTTGAGCCTATTGCGCAACGCAAAGGATTAGAATTAGTCAGTCATATCCATCACATAGACTATACACTTGCAGGCGATTTGGAAAAAATACAACAGATATTATCGATACTGCTGAGTAACGCTATTAAATTTACCCCAGTGGGAAAGGTGACGCTCACTTCGCAGCTAACCCATTTTGATAAAAGTAATCGCTGGCAAATCATGATAAAAGATACAGGTATTGGTATCGATAGTAATCATATCAGTGACATCTTCAATCCTTTTTTTCAGGTGGACTCATCAAAGACTCGTCAGTATGAAGGTTCAGGTGTTGGTTTACCAGTCGTCAAGCAAATGGCGCAGCTTATGGGTGCTACTATCGAGGTTGATAGTACGCTTGGCACAGGAACACAGTTTACGCTGATTATACCGATGGCCAACCAACAGCAGACGCGCCAACAGAATCTATTGGCTGGACTGACCGTTATTTATTATTACTATCATGAGGCAGGAGCGTTGGCGAATGAGCTAGAGCGGCTAGGAGCGACCGTCATTTACTGTCAGCATGAGCAGCTAGCGATGGACGAGATAAACTCCAAAAAAATCAATATGGTCATGTTTGCAGAAGATGTGTTTCCAAGCAAAGCAGAGTCATTAGCCAAGCGTATTCGTCAGTTAGAAAATGATAACAGCGAGCATCGTGTTTTATTGATATATTGGTACCCACAGCATCAAAGGCAATATGCAGATAGTTTTGAGCATGGCTTAAAATCTGCTGGAGTAGACTACTGTTATAGTGCCACATATAAGGATAAAGCCTTAAGTGACTTGTTAAAGCGCTGGCTAGAGTGGGCATAATATAATTAAAGCATCTATCAGCGTCTACGGCGTTAATCTCGCTTAATGTATGTACGAAAGCTATAGTCAGTGAAAAGTAAAATCGATACATCACGTACTGCAGGTACCGTTTTTTCTTGCTTGCTGTGCCTACGCAGACAGAGGCTACAAAAAAACTATACCAGCAGTATCGTAGCGTTTTTAAAGTATTTTAACTATACTATTTGTACTCGGTTGCCTTATATCCATCCAATAAAAAAGACGCCCAATTTAAGGCGTCTTTTTTTTATTCAGTAAAGACTGTACTTTTAAAACAGGTTTTGTACCCAGCGCATCACACGTTGCCAAGTGCGACTCATAAAGCCTGACTGCTCGATATCACTAGTCGCTACGACCGGCACTGACGCTACTGCTTTTCCATCAATCACCGCCATCATTTTGCCAATTTCTTGACCTTTTTTGATGGGCGCTTCCAAGCTTTCAGGAATATCAATCACAGTAGTGATTTTATTCTTTTGCGTTTTGGTCGTTAGAATTTGTAAGTTATCGCCAGTTGTCAGCTCTACTTCTTTGGCTTCGCCAAACCAAACAGGTACTTTACTGACGAACTGCCCAGCTGGTGCCTTGGTAACCGTAGTGAAATGACCAAAACCCCAATTCAGTAATTCACGTGACTGGTCAGCACGAGCTTGCTGGCTTTTTGTACCCATAATCACAGATATGAGGCGCATATCTTCACGATTGCTCGAAGCGACCAAGCAGTAGCCGGCAGCATTAGTATGGCCAGTTTTTAAACCATCGACAGTGGGGTCGGTAGCGAGTAGGGCATTGCGGTTACCTTGCGTAATACCATTATAGGTAAACTCTTTTTCTGCATAAATGCTGTAGTAGTCGCCGCTATTATTAATAATGGCTCGTGCCAGCTTGGCCATATCTAACGCTGAAGCTTGGTGACCTTCATCAGGCATACCTGTAGAATTGACAAAATTGGTGTTTTCCATACCAATCTTTTGCGCCTGCTCGTTCATCAAGATAGCAAATGACGCTTCGCTACCAGCGATGTGCTCAGCCATGGCTTTTGAGGCATCATTACCGGATTGAATGATAATCCCGCGTAGCATATCGATGACACTGGCCGTTTTATTGACGGGCACATACATGCAAGACTGGCTGCTGCTACCACGGCACCAAGCATTTTGACTCATCAATACCTGCTCGTCTTCTTTGAGATCACCCGATGCTAGGCGCTGCTCAATCATGTAACTGGTCATCATTTTTGTGAGAGACGCTGGTGGTAGAGCTTCATTGGCATTTTTTTGTGCCAAGATTTCACCAGTATTGTAATCCATCAATACATAGGCGGTATTGTCCATCTCAGGCGGCTGTATGGCTGCGCTCGCCATCACTGCACTCATAGAGATACTAACACCAACTACCAGCTGTACAAGCTGGTTTTTTACGCGCTTTACTGTCATATATCGTTACACCGCATCATGAAACTAAATGTATCTATCGCTTGTGCCCAGTACCAAACCTCATTCACCGTTTTCAACCACATGTCTTACCTATTAAGTTGAAAAATAGATATAAACGAGCGCAGTAACGACTGAGCGACAGACATAAAATTAACGCCTTATCTTAGCAAAATGCCAGCCGATGGGGAATCAATAAATGCAAAAAATAGGAGGTGATGAAAAGAAAAGTGAATACTTATCAAATGTTTGGGCGTAGTAGGGTTAATAGCCGCGGAACACTACTTTGAACGTAGGTCTTTTAACGTAGATTTTTTATAGTAGACTGACGCTACAATGATTCGATGACACCTAAATGGATTGCCACAAAAAAAGCCTGCTGAATCGCTTATGTGATGTGAAAGCGATTACAGCAAGCTTTTTTATGATATAAGCTTAACGAGCAAGCTTATATCTCTATCTTTAGAGGGCGGTAATTCAGCGTTTTAAAGCAGTCAGTGTTTTAAAGTAGATAGAGCCGTTATTTTATTATTGTTCATTATTACGGGCTTTATCCAACTAGCGTCAACACCGATTCTTACCCATCGTCGACTACAGATCCTACGATTAATACTCAGCATCGGCTAAATCTTGGCAGAGTGCTTTGTTTTCTTGCTTTGAGAATCCCATCGTCCAGCTACGAATACCTTGCAATATTTGACGATAATCTTGCTGGGTAGACAGATATTGAATAGCTGCTTTTGGATCTTCTAACGACGGCATCAGCTCGTGTAGCTGGACATTATACGATTTATAAAAACGCTGTTTTTGATTACCACTAAGCATCGGTGGGCATATCTCCGACAGCACTTGCATCACCGCAATTTCATGCTTAGTGATGTTAACGCCAGATAAATCTAGCGGTATGGTTGTTGCAGGATTACTTTCCGCAAACGATGCTTGAGACAGCATGGCAACAGACGTTATCAGTCCTGCCAGACCAATTTTCGATGCGGTCTTTGCTATCACAGAAGCTATAGATAATATCGATTGATTATTCATTCAGTATTACACTCGCTCATCTTTATTTAATGGTCATATGTTAATGGGTAAAAAAACAAAAGTCACATAAAATATTGGTTTATGTGTAGATATCTTGTGAGCCAACGCTATCTTATAGCAACATATCAGCAGCATAGACGGCTAAGTTGCCTCAGCATAAAAGTATAAGTTTATATTGTTGTGCGTTGTTGTCTATTGTAACGTAATGCTCAGTATTTAGTTTTCTGCTTGATAATATAAGGCTGCTAGGGCGTAGCCTTATTTTTTATCGCCAGATAAATTCTGAGTTCGTGTCGGTGCTTTATTAAGGTATAATCGCCTACATTTGCTCTTTTGAGCAGTACCTGTTTGTGTTGGTTCAACACGCTCTAGTATCTAAGCAGAAATAAAGTACGGTGATTATTATTAATAAGATGGGTATTAATAAGATGGGTTTATCAATAAGTAACCCACTATCAGCAGCTCTGATTATAGCAATTTTATGAGGATAAGTCTGATAAGTGGACAGACGGTCATTTATGAGTATAGAAAGCTTAATATAGAGAGCTTGGTATAGAGAATAACGATGAAATTTTTAATTAGTAATGATGATGGTGTAAATGCCCCAGGATTATTAGCGCTGTCTCAGGCGCTATCATCTATCGGAGACGTGGTGGTCGTCGCGCCAAACGATGAACAAAGTGGCTGTGCGAGTGCTTTGAGTGTTTCTAAGCCCTTACATACGCAGCAATTACCCTCTGGTGCAATAGCCGTTAACGGCTCGCCTGCTGATTGTATTTATTTAGCCTTGCATGAATTGTATCGTCAGACACGCTTTGACTGCGTAATTACGGGTATCAACTCAGGCGCCAATTTGGGTCAGGACGTTATGTTTTCTGGTACCTTTGGTGCCGCGCTCACGGCACAGCTATTTGGCATACCAGCTATCGCGACTTCCTTAGTCGGCGGCGGGGTAAAAGGCAAGGGCCAAGAGCAGGTGAGTGATTATCAAATGGCGGCAAATGAGATCGCCAAGCTATTTACCGAAACGCCAATTTTAGATGCAGTCAAAAATTTGCCCTATCATGTATTAAACGTTAATATTCCTAATGTAGATAATGCCGACGATATTAAGGGTCGAAAAATCACTGCGTTGGGGCACAGCCAGATAGCGCGGCCTGTACACCATATGGTCGATCCACGCGGGCGAGATGCGTATTGGTTGTCGTTGCGCAAGCGTCAAAATGAGGTATTGAAAGATAAAGTCCCTGAACCATGGCCGCCTCATCAGAAAACACCAGAGCAGATGACAGATTTTTTGACCACAAAAATGACCGATGACCAAGCCGTAGCAGCAGGCTATATAAGTCTCTCACCGGTACGGCTGCACCATACACCAGCGGCAGCATTAGAGACGCTATCAGCGTTAGCGCTATAAGTAACTATATAAGATAAGTAACTATGGCGTGTGATCCAATAGCACATTATTACAATCGTATTGCTTTCGTATTGTTTTATGTTATACAGCCCCTATATTCATGGTATTTTTTCTAGCTCCCCCTTTAAGCTTCATAACCTAAATGATGGCGCGCCCTGTATAAACAATCCAAATAGATTTTTTATAAAGACAAAGGTAAATCAACGATATAGCCTGTTAAATGATTGATAATGGTGTTTGTTAGGCTATTATAAAGTACAGAAAAACATTAAGAGGCTTGTGAGTGGCACAAAGTGCTTCTGATTAATTTAAAACCGATAAGCAACATAAAAATTGATGAGTAACATAAAGAACAGGAACCTTGTATGAAAAAGCTTACGACTGGATCGCATCTTGCAAAAGCGGCTTTGATTGGCACTCTGAGCGCAGCGACCCTGACTGTGGTGGGTTGTGCGACCAAACCGACTTATCAATCAGCCAACCAAGCGGGTCCTAAGATTATTACTAACGCACAAGGCGTCCCTAACTATCATCGTGTGCAACGCGGTGATACGGTCAGTCAACTTGCTGAGCGCTATCGCCTCAGTTACCGTAAAATTGGTTCGCTCAATGGCTTAGACAGTAAATATACGATCTATAGCGGACAATGGCTTAAACTGTGGCAAGGCACACAAGCGGCGACAGCCAATAATAACCGCTATAACGCGTCGGCCCAGCGTCAGCCAACTTATACCCCTCCCGCAAACACTTCGTCTAATACAAACAGTGCGCCCAATAATAGCTCGCAAAGTCCTGCGTACGAAGTGACTGCTAACACCACATCAGGTTATGAATACCCGAGCCGCAACCAAGTGACCCGCAATTTTGATGCAGCAGCTGGCAATATGGGTATGTGGTTCGCTGGTAAGGTTGGCGATCCAGTGCTTGCCAGTCAATCTGGGACGGTACTTTACTCAGGTAATGGTCTACCAGAATATGGCGAGCTGATTATGATTCGCCATAGCGATAACTATATCACTGCCTATGCACACAATAGCAAGTTGCTCGTCAAAGAAGGGGATCAAGTGCAACATGGTCAACGTATTGCAAATATGGGTAGTAGCGGTGAGACCAATCAAGTCGGCTTAGAATTCCAAGTACGTTTAAATGGCAATCCTATTGATCCACGCGCAGTACTAGGGCGTTAAATCTAGGAGGTTAAATTTACAGCCATATTTTCAATGGCGTGTTCAATTTGATGATGCTATTAACAATGCTTTATTAAGTAAGCCACTCTACTTATCCATACTTGAGAAATTTTATGATTTTAAAAAAACAATATATCGCACTTTTTCCGGCCTTAGTGATGGTCGGGTGTACGAGCCAGCAAGCGATGCAAAAGACGAACAAGCCTGTGCGTCAAGGCAACGTTCAGATTACTCAGAACCAAACCATTAAAGTAAAACCAACCCCGAAGCCAGTCGTTAAACCAGTGGTTAAACCGCAAACGACACCAAAGCCAAGCTATGGTAGCTTTTCTGATTGGAAGTCAGACTTCTCAACGCGTGCGATGTCGTCAGGCTATGATGCTCAGACTATCCGCCGTCTACTTGATTCGGCTTATCTAAATCAGCAAGTTATCTCGCTTGACTCAGGGCAACCAGAGTTTTCTAAGATGCCATGGGAATATGTAGACTCTGCCGTATCTGATGGGCGCGTGAGCACGGGTAAGCGTAAATTTGCTGAGCAACGCTCGTTTTTATCGCAGTTAGAATCGCAATATGGCGTCAATGCAGAAATCATCGCGGCGATATGGGGCATGGAGTCGTCATATGGCGCGGTGACGGGTAATAGCAGCATACCCAGCTCGCTGGCTAGCCTTGCCTACGATGGTCGTCGCCAAAAATTTGCCGAAACTCAATTGTTATCATTGGCGACGTTATTACAGCGCGGTGATGTGTCTTGGTCGCAGCTGGATGGCTCTTGGGCGGGCGGTATGGGTCAGACTCAGTTTATCCCCGATACTTGGCTGCAACATGGCGTGGACGGTGATGGTAATGGTCATCGCAATCCGTGGTCAACAAGCGATGCTTTGGCCTCTACCGCCAATTATCTGAGTAACTCAGGCTGGGTTCGTGGTCTAGCACCGTTTTATGAGGCGACTGTTCCTACTTCATTTGATTATTCGGCTGTTGGCACTAAGCAACCAGCTGCTAGATGGGCGGCGATGGGCGTTGATACGATAGCCGATGTTTATTTGGATGCCAATACAGAAATGGAGCTATGGTTGCCAGCTGGCAAGGATGGCCCAGTGCTGCTACTCAGCCCAAATTTTGATGTGATAAAGGTCTATAATAATTCGTCAAGTTATGCGTTAGGAGTTAGCTTATTGGGTAAGGCGCTGGCGGGACAAGGCGGTTTGCAGAAATCATGGCCGCGCTATGAGCGTCCATTATCGACCAATCAAGTGCGCAATTTGCAACAACGTCTGACCAATTCAGGCTATGATACCAAAGGCGCTGATGGTATCGTTGGTACCAATACGCGTAAGGCATTCCAGCGCTGGCAGGCAGATAATGGTCAGACTCCAGACGGTTTTATCACCCAGCGTAGTGCGTCTTCGTTAGCATCATGGTGAAATAGGTTGTTGGCATTCATCTTTGGTATTGGCTTTGTTAATTCATGTTTTCAGTCTGGCTGATAGGTTCTTTTACTGTACTTTAATTGTCTGAGCTTATTAAGACGATACCTTTCATTTTAATGAGCAATGAGCACAATAAAAAAGCACCTTGATAAGGTGCTTTTTTGCCATTTTTAAAGTGAAGACAAAGTACTTTTAAAGACAAGGTGTTTTTAAAGCCAGCACTTTTAAAGATAGTACTTTTAAAGATAGTACTTTTAAAGATAGTACTTTTAAAGATAGTACTTTTAAAAATGATTTTTTAAATACAGGGTTTTTCAAACCTTAAATACGAATATAAAACGATTAAAAGAGTGTACCTTTATGATTACCATGGAAGCATTACAGTCTGCGATACAGCTGCGTATAGACAATTATAATATTAACGACTGGCCGCTACAAAAAAGAGTAATTACTACCTGCGAGCTACTCAATAGTCGTAATCAAATATTGGCGCAAGAAATTGTCTCGTCGTTTGATGTGCCAAGACAAAATGTATCCGCGATGGATGGTTATGCGATTGCTCAGGGTAGCGATTTATCAAAAGAAAGCGTTATCGATATAGTTGGAGAGTCACAGGCTGGTAGTGCCTATATTGGTGAGTTGACAGCTGGACAAGGTGTCCGTATTTTTACGGGCGCTGTCGTGCCTGATAACTGTGATACGGTCATCATGCAAGAGAACACCAACTTTGCGGATATAAAAGATACGCTCGATAAATCACAGCCTTATGCTATTACACTACTACAGGCCGCTAAGGTCGATAACAATATTCGCAAGCAAGGCGAGGAGATTGAGGCGGGCGAAGCAGTCTTAAAAGTCGGTAAGCGGATCAATCCTGCTGATATCAGCCTACTGGCAAACTTAGGTGTTAGCCAAGTTGAGGTATTCGAGCCACTGACGGTAGGTGTACTGGCGACTGGTGATGAATTGGTTGCCATTGGCAATGAGCTTGAAAGCTTGGCGCAAATATATAACTCCAATACGCCAACCCTTAAAAGTTTGCTATCAGATATGCCTATTAGCATTCGTGATTATGGCATCATCCCCGATAACTTAGAGCAGACGACTACCGCCGTTAGCCAAGCGATGCAAGACTGTGATGTGTTGATATCAACGGCTGGTGTATCAGTGGGCGATTATGATTTTTTGACCACTGTGATTGAAAGGTTAGGGCAGATTAACCACTATAAAGTGGCGATGAAACCGGGTAAGCCTTTTGTCTTTGGTGAACTAAATAAAGGTCTTGATAAGTCAGTATTATATTTTGGTTTGCCGGGCAACCCGCTCTCTACTGTCGTTGGTGCGCTAAATTTTGTGATACCAGCGTTATGGCAGATGTCAGGCGCTGAGTTGGCAGAGCGACCCATGCAATTGAGTATCGAAGCATTGCTGAGCAATGACGTCAAAAAAAGCGTCGGTCGCAAAGATTTTCAGCGCGGGATATTGTCAAAAAATAAGTCTGGTCATTACCAAGTTGAGTGCCTATCAGGTCAGCAGTCGCACCGTATCAAACAGCTTAGCCGCGCCAATTGCTTTATCGTTTTGGGTAAAGACAGTGGCAATGTGTCAGCAGACAGTCAGGTGATAGTACAGCCTTTCCCTTGGCTGCATGTTTGACTTAGTGTGTGCCAGCATTAGGTTGTTTAGCCCATTTAGATACAATCGCTTGAATTGAGGACACGCACTAGCGTCTGATAGCGATAGGAAAACGAGAGTTCATCCTGACAATTGATTTTACCATAAGTGTTTTCATCATAAATAATATTGAGCCATAATGAATACTTTAAACGGTTTAGACAGCTTGGCTGGGGTGGTTGTTTTGGCGGGCGGTGCATCGAGACGCATGGGCACGCCCAAGGCCAAGCTCACTCTACCGACAGGTGAGTACTTGCTGGACTATCACCTCCGTCATGCGCGCGGCTTAAACGTGGCTGATGTAAACCCACCTATTATGATTGCAGATAATGGCCGTGGCTTTAATACCAATGCAAATGTAGCCTTACATAGTCCCCAGTCGCCTATTCTGCATATTGCTGACTATCACTCTTTAAAGAGCACAACCTCTCTAAGGAGTGACAAAGAGATTGATACTGGCGGCGCGTTAGTAGCGATTGAATCTGCGTTGCAGACACTGATAAATCTAGATGACTCAATCACTATAAAAAATAGGCATTCATCGTGGTTGTTGGTCATTAGCTGTGATAGCTTGATACCTGCTACTGATTTGTGGCAGACACTGCAACCTTTCATTGCTCAGGCTGATGATAAAAACATAATTTGCTTAACAGATGCTAACCATTTATATCCATTATTGGGGCTCTACCGTCTGAGTATTGAGCCTGATTTAAGAGCCTATATTGATAGTGGTCAGCGTAGAGTGATGTCATTTATTCAGCCTGTTGTGCATTGTGTGCCGTTTATGAACGAGTGGCAGCATCTGACCAATTTTAATACTCCTGAAGATTTTAAAAGAGCATGTACCGCTTTAAGTGATTTATAAAAAAGTTATCGAGAGAGTTTATCTATGAATACCAATAGCCAGAAAAAAACCCAGCCTACTTTATCGCACCTAGACAGTGACGGTGATATTCATATGGTCGATGTCAGTGGCAAACATACAACGACCCGAGAAGCCCATGCTGTTGGGCAAGTTCGTTTTCCGAGTGATATCTATACACAAATCAAAGCTGCTGATGGCATGACCAAAAAAGGCAGTATCACACAGACTGCGCATATCGCTGGTATTATGGCAGCGAAGCGTACACACGACCTTATTCCACTTTGTCATCCGTTACCGCTAGATAAAATCGGACTGACTTTCATTTATGACGATGCACTCAATGCGATTACCGTCAGCGCAAGCGTAAAAGTCACACATAAAACAGGGGTAGAGATGGAAGCGTTAACCGCTGTTAGCGTTGCTTGCCTAACTATCTACGACATGACCAAAGCACTGTCACATGACATCGCCATTGATAATATCCATCTAATAAACAAAACCGGTGGCAAGTCAGATTATAACCATGCTTAAGGTAGTGGTTGATTGTTTTAATGGTTAGTCATAGCAGGTTATGACAATCGTATCGGCTTTAGAGTGAATTAACCATAGAAAAACCCTCATTCAATATTACATTGAATGAGGGTTTTTTTGATTGATACTTTAGAGTCAATCACGGCTTAAAAGTGGTATTTCACCAGTGCCATAACAGCATGTTCGTCGACCCCATCGACACCAAATTTATTTTTCCAATAGCTGTACTCACCACCGACTTCTAAACGGTTATCAAGGCCAAGCGCTTCTTGCAAGTTGTACTTAACTTGTGGGTTAAAGTGAATATTGTCTTCAAGCGTATCACTGTTAAAACCAAAATCAACATAACCATCAATCAACACTTTATCGCGTTCCCAAGCAGCGGTTAACGTGATTTTTTGGTCATCAGGTTTCGTTTCGTTAAAGGAGTGATACAAGGTCGCAGATGCATACTTCATGCCAGGAATTGGTAAGTCTAAGTCTACGCCAAGACCCGCCCAGTAGTTATCTTGACCAAAACCGGTGCTGTTTGAGCTGAACTCATAAACACCCGCGACGTTGACTTGTTTGATAAAGCTGTCGTTAAATGTTGCCACTTTGAATTTAGGAGAAAACTTACCGAAAGTTTCTTTATATCTTTTCGTATCAACAACATCACCAGTTTCACCATCTATAACGTCGTATTTTCCACCTTGATGACGGTCAACGAAGAAGAATACACCACCCCAATCATGCGTAGAGGCGTGTTCTAGTGTCATTGTTGTTAGATCATCTACGTCGCCAGGTAGCAGCTTAAAGTTACCACCGTGCAGTACAGTAACACTGGTGTCTTTAAATAAGGTTTTGGCATGAGCGCCAGTCATACCGCCCAAAGCTACAATAGCAATAGCAGCGGTCGCTAATGGTTTGATACAAAGAGATTTACGGCTAAGAGTCTTAGGCGATTTGGTGGTCAATGGTAGGCTTGAAGATAAATTATAACGCACAGTAGTATTCCTTTATATACAGTGGTTGGGTCCTAGCAGGCTTTGCGGTCATGGCATGTCAAACGAGTTTTAACTTCCTATCAAAACGCGCCTATGATGCTAGGAAAAAGTAGAGTCAGCTTTCGATAAAAATAAAGAGTTATTAAGACAAACACTGTCAATGTAAGCATATTTAAAGGCTGCAAAATCTGTCACTTTTGATGATTTACTGCAGCAATCATTAACACTTTGAAACAGTTAAGCATGTTTAATAAGCCCTGACAACTACAAAGTTTCTGTAAATAAGGAAAATCTGAGTTCTCTAAGTTGTTGATATTGGCTAAGTTTATGATTCTATTAAAAATAACTGACTAAATGGTCAGGAATATTAATTTTGTAATATCAAAAATAAAAACAGAAAACTTACAAACACAAAAAAACCTCAAATAAATGGATACCTGAGGCGAAACTGATTTAAACTTTATAATCTAAGTTTGTTATATTGGTATTAGCATCTAAAGCTAGGCTGTCATATTGTTTTTTGGCGCACGCCCTGACTCACATCGCAATATTTTTTTACAACACCACCATAAAAATCAGTTAAGGAGAAGTTATGCGTATCACTGCTAATTTTGATGCCGGTAATATTGACGTTATTAATGTAGAAGATAAAAAAAACATTCAATTGGCTATTCGCCCAGACTTTGGCGGCGAGTTTTTCCAATGGTTTAACTTTCGTATGGAAGCTGAAGTTGGAGAGCAGTATGTTCTCAATATTGTTAATGCAGGTGAGGCATCCTATCTCGAAGGGTGGGACAATTACCAAGCAGTGGCATCATATGATCGTCAGCATTGGTTTCGTTTACCTACGTCTTATAAAGATGGGAAGTTAACGATAGTGGCAGATATGGACTATGAAAGCATTCAAATTGCTTATTTTGCCCCTTATAGTTATGAGCAACATCAAGATTTATTGGCAACGGTACAAATGCATCCGTTAGCGTGTTTAGAACATCTGGGAGAAACGCTTGATAAGCGCGATTTAACCCTAGTTAAAATTGGGGGTAGCGATAGCAATAATGATGCAAATAAACGCAATATTTGGATCATAGCCCGTCAGCACCCTGGCGAAACAATGGCTGAATGGTTGGCCGACGGTCTGATGCATAGCTTGTTAGATGAGGATAATGCCACGGCTAAGTTATTACTGGATAAAGCTAACTTTTATATTGTGCCTAATATGAATCCCGATGGTAGCGTGCGCGGACATCTACGGACTAATGCCGTTGGCACCAATCTAAACCGTGAATGGTCAAGTCCAAGTTTAGAAAAAAGCCCTGAAGTGTTTCATGTGATCCATAAAATGGAGCAGACTGGCGTTGATCTATTTTATGATGTACATGGTGATGAAGCCTTACCTTTTGTATTTCTGGCTGGCTCTCAAGGAACGCCAAGTTACAACGATCGCCTCGCACAGCTACGAGATAGGTTTTCAGACGTATTGAAACTCGCTAGTGCTGATTTTCAGTCTGAATTTGGTTATGACGTTGATGCACCTGGCACAGCGAATATGACGGTAGCCACTAACTGGGTGGCGGAGCGTTTTGATTGCCTTGCAAATACCTTAGAGATGCCCTTTAAAGACAACGATAATGTGCCTGATGCGGCTACGGGCTGGTCACCTGAGCGTTCTATGAAATTGGGTGACGCATCATTAATTGCTATGCTAGCGGTTGTTGATGATTTACGGTAGGTCTAGGGCATGTCCTCAATCTGAACAAAATCAACTCAATGGGCTAAAAATGGCTAAATCTTGCCAAACTGGGTCAAATAGCTGGCTAATATCTTGATATTACCTGTGCTATTTTCATTGTTTTCCTTGCTAGTCTAATTTTTGTGACTGCTATAAAACTTATACCAGTCAAACGGTACTTTGCTGGTATAGGTTTTCCTTACTTGCTGTGCGTTTTGCACTCCATAGGCTGCGAAACTTATATTTAAAAGCAAGCATCCCAGTAGTGCTGTATTCTTTTTAAGTTGAATCGACTATAGCGTGTTTGTTTCTTATACTTACTTTTGACGCGCTTTATCAAGCTTTTTATCTTTTAAACTTAGATTGCCGCGTAACACATCGCCATACATACGTATGTCGCCAGCAAAGCTTTGTAGTGGGTATTTGAAGGTGGCAGGTTTGTTTTTTTCGAAGAAGAAATGTCCCACCCATGCACAGGCATACCCAGCAGCAATGCCTTTAATTAAAGGCTTTACTGAACGGTTTTTGACGGATTTTGCCAGTCCCAATAGGCCAAAAGTACTGCCCGCAAAATGTAAGCGACGACAAGCTATGTTTTGATGCTCATCTAAATAAAAGTCATAAAATTTCTGATCGGCAGGGCTCTCTTTATTGATAAGATTGCCATTGCTGTCTTTTTCTATGGTTGCATCTTTGATTGATGATGTTTTGGTAGCAGTCTGTTTCATAGTTTTAGCTTCCTTGTTGGTTATGTAACTTCTTTGGTTTATCAGGTATATCTAATTCAATAAATAAATGCTTCCATTGTTTCATTGCACTTAAAAATATTAAGTAAGCACTTTTGCTTTATGACAGCGGCATGGCATTATTGTTCAAACGAAGGGTCAGTGCGGCGCAGTTTTCTTAACAAAGCAGGCCATGCAATGTCGCCATTAGCCTCTTTAGTGACTTGTTTTGATGCCGCTTGAATACCCGCTAATATTTGAGCGGGTATGGCAGTCAAAGCATGGCCGCCACTCTGTGCTTTAATTTGAATCTCACAGGATTTTTGCATGATATACATGGCTAAAAAAGCATCTGCGACTGTACTGGCACAAGTGAGTAAGCCGTGGTTGCGTAGAAACATAAAATTCGCGGCCCCTAAATCGGCGACCAAGCGTACTTTTTCTTCAGGGTTTAAGGCAATGCCTTCATAATCATGGTATGCCAAGTTAGACAAGGGAAGTAATGATTGCTGGGAAATAGGTAATAAACCTTGCTCTTGGATCGAGACGGCCACACCGTCACTGGTATGCAAATGAAGCACACAATGAGCGTCGTCACGGGCTTGGTGTACAGCACTATGAATCGTAAAGCCTGCTGGGTTGACATCGAACTCTGACGGCGATACTTTTTCACCGTCTTGGTTTACTTTAATCAAGTTAGAAGCCGTAATCTCTTCAAACAATAGGCCATATGGATTGATTAAAAATTCATTTTCTGTACTTGGTACACGTGCCGATATATGTGTAAATACCAGATCGTCCCAGCCATAAGAGGCAATGAGCCGATAACAAGCGGCAAGGTCTACGCGCATTTGCCACTCTGCTTCGCTCACATTATGCTGTAGACTCGTGCTTGAGTCAGTCATTACTGAATCATTAGCGGTTGAGCTTTCTTGCGTTGTTGTTTGCATGGTATAGTCCCTTATTGTTGTCAGCAATCCGTTTTAAATAGCTTGAACAATAACTCTATACCATTTATAAAACCAAATCTGTCAAAAACCTTACACTTATGAACATCAATCATTATTTAAACCAAGACCCCTGGTTTACCCAACTGCCTGACAATGTGCAAGCCGTATTAGCGGCTAATGTAGTACTAAAAACATATCAAAAACGCCAAATGATTCAGACAGTTGGTGACCATGAGGCAGCAGCCCTACATTTGCTGCTGGCTGGCACGATGAGAGTATGTAATATTAATGCGAGCGGCAATGGGGTTACGTTGACACACCTGTCTAGTGGTGATTGGTTTGGTGAAATATCTATTTTAGATGATAACCCTCGCACGCATGATGCATGGACTATGAACAAGGTTACCCTCCTATCGATTCCTAGAGGCGTGGTGATGCAGACCGCCCAATTGCACCCTATTTTGTACAAGCACTTGGCGCTCATTACTTGCCAAAGAATCCGAAAAGCTTTTGATTGGATTAATGATGCCACTTCATTAAACACCTCAGCACGGTTGGCTAGTACGATTATTGGGCTAGTAGAAACGTATGGCAAGCAGACGGGGGATACTATTAAAATAGACTTGCGCTTATCGCAAGAAGAGCTAGGATTTATGCTGGGCACGACCAGACAAACCATCAATAAAATAATACAGAGATGGCAAAAACAGGCAGTGCTTGATATGCACTATGGTTTTATTACTTAGATTAACACATGAAGTGCAATACCAAATGTGAGGTGAAAAAAAGACCTAGATGCGCTAGCATCAAAGTTTTTATCCACCGACCAAAGTGAGATTGCAACCATGAACTATACACATCTAAGCCTAGGTGAACGATACCAGATTTATGCCCTTAAAGGGGCAAAACATAGTATTAAATTTATAG